>NZ_AHZV01000284.1 GCF_000250735.1 Anaerophaga thermohalophila str. Valhall | reverse complement strand
GGGGTTGACAAAAATACATTGTACCTTTTCTTCATCGATTATCCCGAAGCCGACAAAAAAGGTTTTATGCCCCTTACCGGTCATTACGGATTTATTTTTAACTTTGGGATGGACTATGAGATTATGGCCCACGAGTTGGCCCACGGCGCGTTTAACCTGCGCCATCCTTTCAGTCCGGAAAGCACTTACCAGCTAACCGAAGGTACCACCGATAACCTGATGGATTATGGTAAGCCCCAGGGCACGGGGTTGTGGAAGTACCAATGGGATCTCATTCATGACCCCCAAAATATGCTGTTTGCGTTTGCTCAGGATGAGGAAGAGGGGGCGATGGTGTCGGATGACCTGAACAGGCTGTTAAGGATTTTAAAACATTCCGGTACGAATTCTTTTGCTTTTGGAATCAAATGTTCAGCCCTGACCACCGAATCCGATGGCATGGTTTTCAAAATCAAAGGAGAATCCTACCACGTGTTTTTCATGAAATACAGCTATGTAGGGGAAGAAATAGAAATAAGTTCCTATGACTTTGACGAAAGCAGCATCCCGAAAAACCTGAATGTAGAAGGGATAGACATACCGGACGGACTGGACAAGTTTATCGTGTTGAACCAAATGGATGCAGGGGAAGTTGTTTCCCATTTATGCACGCAATTACAAGAGGATTATTCCAAAGCATGCCAGACCGGTTCACTGAATGATGTTGACAACCTTTACACCAAATTTGGCAATGACATTATGCAGTGCTTTGATGCACTGGAACTTTCCCCGGGCGGGTATACCTTGACAGAGATAACCGAAATACTCACCCAGCTTCAATCAGAAGCCCGGGACAACCAACAATTTGAATTTACCCAGAACGGGCTTGTTTACAGGCTGAACGAACAAGGACAAGCTGAAATCATAGAAGATGCGCCAAGCGATGCCGATATAAACGCCGGTAATTGGACAAATGGCAGCATTGACATGAAAATGCGTGTCGGGTTCAATGCCGATGGTATTTTTCAATTTGCGGCCATAGGCATAAGAAAGAACCTACAATTGGCAAAGGTTAATGGAGAGCAAAAAACGGCAACTCTGACCGATATATCGGCCAACATGCTGACCAAAAACAATGCCCTGTTAAAAGAACACCGAGTTAAAGACATTGAAGCTACCTTAAACAGTGCCGGGGCAAACCTTGACAGCGATGCCTTCCCCGATGGAAAGAAAGTTGAGATTGACAAGAGTGCAACGTTTGTAAAGATACTATGTGAAGCCGGAGGTGTTGGTATATCCTTCCTAAAAACTGCTGAAATAGAGCAGCCGGTTTATTTGGACGGGCAGGAAAACACGATAAAAGCCCCGCCAATTGGAACGGGTAGCCTCGAAGGTGGCGCAATGGCCGTTACTGATATTACCAGCATGGCAACCATGATCCATGATTTGGTTACCGATAAGGATGCCAGAGCAGAAGCCAGAGAAGGATTTAAAGCCATAAAAGAGCAGGTTGTAGACGATCCCTCGCTATTGTTCCCAATCCTGGGTGAAATAGCACTGGAAGAATTTACCGGAAGCGGTTCCGAAGGTTTTGAGGAAATGCTCAACACTGAAACCAACAGCGGACGCAAAGGCCATCTGGTATCTAAAACAAGTGTAAGGACTGCAACCAGCGTATTTGCAACAGGTAAATTTATAACCAAGTTGCCCGATATGGCCGTCAAAATGGCGGCAAAAATGCCAAAAGCCAAATTGTGGCTAAGGTTCAGAAATCTTGATGAAGCCCTCTCTGCCGATTTATTGGAAAAACTGGATGATTTACCGGACGGTGGCAATAAGTTCTTAGATGATTTTGCCGGGGCATCGGATGAAACGCTTAATAAGTTCCTGAACAAGCCTGAACTTATTGAAGCCTGGAAGAAAATGGACAATCTGGGAGCTGATGATGCTTTGAGGCAGAATCCCGGGGCTTTGGAAGCGTTGTCTAAACCAAAGTTTGATAGACCTAGTCCTAGTGAATATCTTGATGCTGATTATATTACTAATCATTTAAGCAGATTTGAAGATGGAGTTGTGAAAATAGCACCAAGTCCACCATCTGGGGCTATAGGCCCACCAACAGGCGGCACATTTGTTTTGCCAAAATCACAAGCCGATGAATTAATTGAACAAGCTGGCGGTGATGTTAAGGAACTTGAAAGATTATTAGGTTTAGATGAAGGATTTCTTGGTTCAAGTCCAGTAAGAATTGATGTTGAAAGTCCAACTGGTCTGCGGATGCCTGATGGTAATGAGTTTGGAGCTAATGATAAATGGATACCCGGAGGTAAAACATCAGGAGGCATATTTGAAGCAACTGTAGACCAAATCCAGCCAGGCACATTTACAGTAAATTCTATTTTAAAATAAAAGAGAGAAGCATGGATGAGAAAATATTAAAGGATTATGGTTGGTGTCAAATAATACAACGTGAAACTGAATATATAATCCGTTACGATGGTGGAGGAATTGCAATTCACATGATGGATGAAAAGATAAGTAAATCCCAAGCTGATAAAGCTTTAATTAATCAATATGAAGCTGAGCAAATTGTTAAAGAAATTTTGAGAAACAAAAACCAATCCTAACCGGGTTGGTTTTTTATTTTGCATACGCTTGCCTGGCCCTAACATCTCTT
>NZ_AHZV01000285.1 GCF_000250735.1 Anaerophaga thermohalophila str. Valhall | reverse complement strand
GAAAAACTTATGAATAAAGCAGGCTAAAAAGCATCTTTGTTGCCAAACTCATTGTTGTTTTAAATTCTTGCATCCTCATTAACAATAGCAATAGCATTCAATTGGTTACATTTAGGATGATTGCTTTAATAAAATGCAGATTTTCAATGGCATACGAATCATCTTAAATCTTATATCTAATAATCTAACGATCTATTGATACCACACTCACAGGTAATTTCTACCGCTTCAATGCCTCGGCTCCCGAAGTAATCTCAATCAGTTCATTGGTAATGTTCGATTGACGGGCTTTATTATACGAAAGTTGGAGTTCCCTGATAAGGTCGGTCGCATTATCGGTAGCTTTATGCATGGAAGTCATCCTGGCGCCGTGCTCGGAAGCAATGGACTCGAGCACTACCTGGTAAAAAAACGACCTCAGGGTTTTTGGCATCAGCGTATCTACAATTGTTTGCCTGTTGGGCTCAAGGATGTACTCCGAAATTGGTTTATCTCGTTTCACTTCAGGAATACTTATTGGCAGAAACTGCTGAACCTGCACTTCCTGTATTGCCGCATTGATAAATTCATTGTAGATGACAATCGACTTTTTCAGTATCCCCAGATCATATTCATCGATCATTTCATCAGCCAGCATGGATATCTTGGCAAATGCCGGATCAACAAGCTGCCCTTCCTCCAATATATGCGGCATAATATTTCTTGACCGTAACATTTTCCATGCCTGCTTCCCAAGGACTCTGATTTCAACATTTCCCTTCCTGTAATCGTCTTTCAGGTCGGTCCTTAAAAGAGCCTGAACAGCTTTCACTACATTTGAATTAAAAGCGCCGCACAATCCGCGGTTTGAAGCAACGACCCAAAGCACTACTTTGTCTCCCCTACCAGGGAAAGTGTAATTAATCTTAATATCGGGATGCGCCGAAACCATATCATTGATAATACCAATAAGATGCGAAGTATAGGGACGAATATGATCAACATCGTCCTGGGCCTTCTTCAACCTTGCTGCCGAAACCATCTTCATAGCACTGGTCACCTGGCGAGTGGTTTTGATGGCGCTAATCCTTGTTCGTATGTCCCTTAAATTCGCCATTTATATTTATTCCTCCTCTTCATCTTTATTATACTGAGATGCCACATCGCGGGCTACCTGCTCTATCTTGCCGGTAATTTCATCGTCAAATTTTCCCGATAAGATATTCTTTAAAACATCGGAATGCCTTAGTTGAAGATTTTCGATAAACTCTCTTTCAAAATCTTTCACTTTGTCCATCGGGACATCCCGAAGCAGTCCTCTGGTGCCGCAATAAATAACAGCTACCTGCTGTTCAACCGGCACCGGTTTATACTGAGGTTGTTTGAGCAATTCAACATTTTTTCTGCCCTTGTCGAGCACGGCCATGGTTGCAGGATCGAGATCGGAGCCAAACTTGGAAAAAGCTTCCAGTTCGCGGTACTGGGCCTGATCGAGTTTTAAAGTCCCTGCCACCTTTTTCATGGGTTTGATCTGCGCATTACCTCCAACCCGTGAAACAGAAATACCCACGTTGATAGCGGGACGGACACCTGCATTGAAAAGGTTATTCTCCAGAAAAATCTGACCATCAGTAATAGAAATAACATTGGTCGGGATGTAGGCCGAAACATCTCCTGCCTGGGTTTCAATAATCGGTAAAGCGGTTAAAGTACCGCCTCCTTTGACTTTCCCCTTTAATGATTCGGGGACATCGTTCATCCGGGCCGCCACCACATCCGATTCAATAATTTTGGCCGCTCTCTCCAACAGGCGGGAGTGCAGATAAAAGATATCGCCGGGGAAAGCTTCCCGTCCGGGAGGTCGCCTTAACAGAAGTGATACTTCACGATAAGAAACCGACTGTTTGGAAAGATCGTCGTAAATAATGAGTGCGTGTCGACCGGTATCTCTGAAGTACTCTCCCACAGAGGTTCCCGCAAAGGGAGCATAAAACTGCATAGCAGCAGGGTCTGAAGCCGTCGCGGAAACCACGATAGTATAGTCCATGGCACCATGTTTACGGAGGGTGCTGACAATTTGAGCCACAGTTGAGCCCTTTTGTCCGATCGCCACATAAATGCAATAAACCGGATCGCCGGCCTCATAAAACGGCCTCTGGTTGATAATGGTGTCAATGGCTATGGCGGTTTTTCCTGTTTGACGGTCTCCGATAATCAATTCTCGTTGTCCACGTCCAATCGGTGTCATGGCATCAATGGCTTTCAGCCCGGTTTGCAGTGGTTCCTTCACCGGCTGCCTGAAAATAACTTCCGGTGCTTTGCGCTCCAACGGCATCTCATACAACTGCCCGGGAATACTTCCTTTCCCGTCGAGAGGCTCTCCCAGGGTATTAACAACTCTGCCAACCATGCCGTCTCCAACTTTTATGGACGCAATTCTTTTGGTTCTCCTAACGATATCCCCTTCAGATACCAATTGGGAATCGCCTAACAATACAACGCCTACACTATCGGCTTCCAGATTGAGTACAACGCCCATACAATTATCAAATTCCACCAGTTCGTTCGACCGGGCATTAGACAACCCGTAAACACGGGCAATTCCGTCGCCAACCTGCAACACTGTTCCCACTTCCTCCAGCTCGGTGGCCGATTGAAATCCTTCTATTTCTTTTTTAATTATTCCGGAGACTTCCGACGGACGAATTTGTTCCATATCAAATTTCTTTTCTCTAACTCAAATAAAAAATCAGGGTTCGCTGCAATAACTTCAAAAAAGAGGAGACCGGTTAGCTGACCAGAATCCGCATCCATGCACACATACCCGGGAAGCATTCAGTTTGTTGCTTTTTGCTCAGGTCTTATATTATCCTGCACTATTGTTCGGAGTCAACCCAATCTCAAATGGTTTTTTAACTCAACAATTTATTTCTCAGTAATTTTATCTGGTGACCAATACTGTTATCGATGATTTCCTCATCCACAACCAGAATTACTCCCCCAATGATGTCAGGCTTTACCTGATTCTGGATTTCAACGGGTCTATCAAATTCGCGTTCAAGGTAAATTTGCAGTTTGTCCATGTAATCCAGGTCCATTTTAACTGCAGTGATAACTTTAACACTTCTGATTCCCTTATGTTTTTTGTATAAATCCTCAAAAGAGATAATGATATCGTGCAGAAAGTTTTCTCTGTTTTTATCAATGATAAGGTCTAAAAACCTGATCATAAGCGGGTGCTGTTCGCCTGAAAGAACCTTTTTGAGCACATTCTTCTTCTGGGATGCTTTTATAACAGGATTATTAAGAAATGCACAAAAATCTCTGACCTTCAGACAGTGATCAAGAAGCAGTTTAGAATCCTGATACAGCCTGTCCAGTTCGTTCCTTTCTTTGGCGAGCTCAAACAGTGCTCTGGCATATCTTATGGTTATGGGACCTCTGTTCATCCTGTATAATAGTTCAAATTAGTTCCCATCAATAAAGTCGGGAAAAGTTATAACAAATCATGTGTCTCTTCAGAAAGTGTCATTTACAAGGCTTGCGAAACCCGAAAATACGGAGTTTACCCATCGTAAATGAGTAATTTTCGGACGAGCGTAACACTGTAAATGGTACTTTATGGACAGACACTAATTAGTGCGTGTCTATAAACTCACAAAAATATTTTC
>NZ_AHZV01000286.1 GCF_000250735.1 Anaerophaga thermohalophila str. Valhall | reverse complement strand
GTTTCGTACAACCTTGATATACTGTATTTTAACAATTAAACCTCTTTAGATGCAAACAATTGTTTTGCAATGTTTTGCAAAAGTTTAACGGAGTATTGATTAAACAAGCGTTTTCAAAAGTTCTTTCATGCTCACCCGGTTGGTAATGATGCCGTAAAGGTCTGAAATTTTTACACGTTCCTGCTCCATGCTGTCGCGATAACGGATGGTGACTGTGTCGTCTTCAAGCGTTTGGTGATCCACGGTAATACAGTAAGGTGTTCCAATGGCATCCTGGCGGCGATAACGTTTCCCGATGGAATCTTTCTCTTCGTAACGACAATTGAAATCGAACTTAAACTGGTCTACTATTTTGAGTGCTTTTTCAGGAAGTCCGTCTTTACGCACCAGGGGCAAAACGGCCAGTTTAACAGGCGCAAGTACGGGCGGAAGTTTCAGCACCACCCTTGTATCGCCGGGCTGACCATCCTTGCCAGGGACTTCTTCTTCGGTATAGGCACCCGCCAGAATACTCAAAAACATCCGGTCTACACCAATTGAGGTTTCGATGACGTAGGGGACATAACTTTTATTCAGTTCCGGGTCGTAATACTGCATCTTCTTGCCCGAGTATTTCTGATGCTGCGATAAATCGAAATCGGTACGTGAATGAATGCCCTCTACCTCCTTAAAGCCAAACGGCATTTCAAATTCCACATCGGTAGCAGCATTGGCATAATGTGCCAGTTTATCGTGGTCGTGAAAGCGGTACTTATCTTCTCCCATTCCAAGCGCCTTGTGCCACTTCATGCGCACCTGCTTCCAGTAATTGAACCATTCCATTTCCTCTCCGGGCCTGACAAAAAATTGCATCTCCATCTGCTCAAATTCGCGCATGCGGAAAATGAACTGTCGTGCCACAATTTCGTTGCGGAAGGCCTTCCCGATCTGGGCAATTCCAAACGGGAGTTTCATCCGCCCCGTCTTCTGAACATTCAGGAAATTGACAAAAATACCCTGTGCCGTTTCGGGACGAAGATAGATTTTAGAAGCACCCTCTGCTGTAGACCCTACTTCGGTCGAGAACATCAAGTTGAACTGACGAACCTCCGTCCAGTTTTTGGAGCCTGAAACAGGACAGGCCACATCATAATCGAGGATGATCTGACGCAACTCCTGAAGATCATTTTCATTGAGGGCTTTTACAAACCTTCCGTGTATTTCGTCCAGCCTGGTCTGGTTTGCTTTTACCCGGGGGTTGGTTTCCCTGAATTTAGCTTCGTCAAAATCGTCACCAAATTTTTTACGGGCCTTTTCTATCTCTTTATCAATTTTGCCTTCATATTTGGCCATCAATTCCTCAATCAGCACATCAGCCCTGTATCTTTTTTTACTGTCTTTATTGTCGATAAGCGGGTCGTTGAACGCATCGACATGCCCGGAAGCTTTCCATGTAGTGGGATGCATAAATATAGCGGAATCGAGTCCCACAACATTTTCATGAAGCAGAACCATGGAATCCCACCAGTATTTTTTAATGTTGTTTTTGAGCTCTACCCCGTTCTGTCCGTAGTCGTAAACGGCACCTAAACCGTCGTATATCTCGCTGGAGGGAAATACAAAACCATACTCCTTGCAATGTGCTACCAATTTCTTAAATACGTCTTCCTGGGCCATAAAATGATGTTTTATTTTTATTGTCCAATTCACTCCTTGTAAAGTGCACAAAAATAAGGGAAAAAATGTTTATTGCGAATAATTTTGGGGAAATCAATTCAGGAAATAGGGGTAGTTGAGGTTGAACCTGAAGCTGAGGTTAAGATTAAGGTTAAGGTTGAGGTTAAGAATTCACCATAGAAAAAACAGAGAAACCCAGAGATAGAAGGCAGAAGGCAGAAGTTAAAAACTCGAAATCCGGAACGTAAAATCCGAAAAAAGAAACTTTTTTGGGGGGCAAGTAAAGACGCACGGCCGTGCGTCTCAACAAGCCCTTTCAAAACTAATCACTAACACCTCACACTCAACTCGAAACTTAAAACCCAAAACCGTACAGTGGTGACATTAGTCAATAGTTGTTAGTCAATAGTCAATAGTTAGCTTGTAGAGTGATAAGTTGTTAAATTAGTTAGCCTGTTAACAACGTTACCCGGCCGGTGCGGATTTCTTTGCAGAGCAAAGCAACTGATGTGATCGACAAATCCTGAGTTAAAAAAACGCGACAGCTTTTGTTAAACGGCATAGCCGTTTAAAATCGCACCAAAGGTGCGATAATAATTCGCTAAATTCGTAACGCTCGGCTCTGCCGCTTGCTTGCAAGAATTCGCGGTTACCAATCAACAAATGGCGTAGCCATTTATAAGACGCTGGAAAATATTTTCCCAAAAAACATGAATATCCGGGGTAAGACGCTAATGTACTTTTTATTGAAGGTGTTTAAAAAGACTAATTTTTTCACTTTTTGAGGCTCTGTGTGAACTCCGTGTTACGCTGTGAAACAATAAATTACCTCTCCTTTGGAGGGGTTAGGGGGAGGGCTCTGGCTCCCCCCCGATTCCGCTCGAGGAGGCTACACCCCACTCGTGCGGAAACAAGAGACAGAGGGGTAAGACATTATGTTTTTTGTTACTTCGGGGTACCGGTAAACGTAATGGCCGGTTTTGTGAAAAAATTTTCTTTCTTCCAAAATCTCAGAAGAAAGTCAATATTTTTCAGATACATTTTTCCTTCCTCTTCTTCAAAAAAAGGTAATTCCGATTTGTAGTTGTCAACACAATACTTCGCCAGCTCCGTAGATATTTCGTCAGACATGAATAAATGCAAAAGATGTTCTGTACTTTCATCCTCATCATAAAAAGGATTGAGTGGAGAAGGGAAAGCACTGTTGACATCAAATGCCGCTTCTACGCCGCCTTTTGGATTAAAGAACACCACTCCGCTACCGCCGGCATCTGAAAAATCCGTTGTCGTTTCTTCACCACCAAAGAATCCTTCAGCCTCAGCCCTTTTCCTGGCTTTTTCTCTTTCTCTTTTCGAAAGCTTTAACACTTTGTTGTAATGTGCGATAAATTTTTTCACGAAATCCTCAATTTCGTCCGATTTCAGGAAGGCAATCTGCGATCCGTTAGTCAGATCCTTAAATACTTCAAGTTGTTTTTCAAGTATTCCGTCCGGGTTATGCTCCTTATGGTCTAAAAAGTCCACAACCTTTCTTTTTTCCAGGGAATTTTTTTCATCCAATATTAAATCGGGGTCAAAATCCCTTTGAGCAACTACCCCGGAAAACCACCATTCGTTTCGCCAGTTTACAATTCCTATAAACACGATGGTATCCTTTTCTGTAAATTCATTGCAGTGCTCAAACGATTTCTTGGTCATCGCAAACTTTTTCCCTGAAGCTATATGTTCAATGAAAACATCCTTTTCATCCTGTCCTTTATACATGAAATGTCCGGAAATTTTAGGTGTCATGTTGAGAAAATCGTTGTACAGGGGATGGTACTTACCGATTAACCGGGCTGCCCACTCCTTGCCACTAAGCGCCAGTAGCCTTGTGTTCACTTTGTGCAGCAGTTGATCCCTGTTCTCGTTTAATAGTGACAACACATGATTCTCTTTCCCGTACTCTTCAATAATTTCCAGCTCACTGCCTAATAATTCGGCCAGCGTATCTGTATAAAACAAATACGATTTAAATAAAATATTATCGATCAGGTTACGTGCATGGTAAAAATCGGTCTCGTTTTCATCAATTGTATAAAATCGCTTTAAGTCTTCGTTTTCCGGAGCATACTCCCACGCTTCATCAAAAACAGCCATAACTTTTTCAGCCATTTCGAAAATAAAACCGTTAACCGGTGCAATGAATTTTTCCTGTTGATAAGTATTAACGAAATACCATATCAAAAAATAAACATCCTGCACATTTATCTCATCTTCGTAATAGTCTTCCCACTCATAAAACGGCAAAGGTTTCTGATAGAGTTCTTTATGCGTTCTGGTGAACGTCCTCCACAAATTGGTTCCGGATATAATATCTTCAAAATAAGAGGTTAAAAAACAAGCAAGAATATCGATGCCTTCCCTGTCAATATAAAGAGATAAGACAAACGACTGATGAGAGCTGATAAGTGCCTGTTTTACCCTGTTGCTCAACTCAAGATAATAGCTGTCTGTCGGCACCTGCCTCTCATAGGGTTTCAGGTTTAACCACTCGTTAATAAATATTCTGTCTTTTAATTGATGCATGTTTAATTCAGATTTTGTATTTCCGGATATTTAGTATGTGTCTGTAAAGTAGGAAAAGTTTCTTACTATCATGTGTCTGTTCAGAAAGTGTCATTTACAAGGCTTGCGAAGTCCGAAAATACGGAGTTTACTTATCGTAAATGAGTAATTTTCGGACGAGCGTAACACAGTAACTGGCACTTTATGGACAGACACTATTTTGTTTGGCCTAAAATTAGTTTCACTACATGTTGTTTGCAAAAAAATCCGGGATTACCTGATAAACTTTTTATAAAATAAAGAACCGCAGCACCTTCCGGAACAAGGCAGACATTCGGTCCGGATTCCGGGGTGAGAACTGCGGTAAAAAAATTAGTCTTTACAGACAACCTCTTCGGCTAGTGTCGTGTTATGTAAAAATGTCGTATAAGTTGAAACTGATTTTTGCTTTTTTCAAAATGAAAAAAAGCGCGCATAGCCATAGCTACGTAAGCTTTTTATCATGAAGAAAAACGAAAATCAGTGATGCTTGGTGCGATATTTTATGCTTGACACGACACCAGGCTGTTGTTCGCTTTGACAATTCAATGTAATAACCTCAATTACCGGCTAACATCGGTTCGTCGCGATAACCGTGACGACCAAAAATAAGATTCAATCCAAACCGGAAGCTCAGGTCTTTCTGCCGGTAGAACATGGGAAATGAATCGCCATCGTCGAACGTTACATCGGAATAACGTGTTGGTAAATAGTCGGCCGCGAAATAAAGCTGAAGCGGGCCTAAAAGAAATGATGTACCCATACCTACTCCGTTTCCGCCATTCAGCCTTACGCCGTAGTTCAGATTAAGCGCAACGAAGTTATAAGGCTGCAAATTGGCGGAAAGATTAAAGTCCTGGCGAAAATTGTGCTGCTGAAAAACACTTCTCGACAGGAGCCCGAATGTAACAGCCGGTGTCAGCCGGTAAGACCCACCGAGGTAAAGTAACGGGGATAACGGAACACTAAACTTCTCGTGCTTCACATCATACTCAATAACCGTTTTGATAGAATCGGCAATATCTTCAAATGCCTGTTCGATTTCGTCCTCATCCGAACCTTCCACATTTATTCCGTCGAATGAATAGGTTCCGTTAAAGGATAGGCTGTTCAAATCATCTTTAAATCTGACATATCCTAAATTGGTAAGAGCTGCAGAAAAAGTCCATTGCTCATCATGCCTGTAGACTGCTCCTAAATCGAAAGCCATCCCACCATTGCTGAACGATTTAAAATAATCGGTTGTTTCGTCATCCGAAAGATCACGCTCGTCGATGGACTCTGGAAAATCGCCGGGTTCCCCTTCTTCTACATCAACGGGTGCTGACGAATACACGGTTCCGGCTACAATCATATCCCATTGAGTGCGGGAAGTATTCAGCTGAAAACGATCGATGTCGGTAACTCCGCCAACTATTCCGAAAAGTGGCTTAAACTTCAGCCCGAAGGTGAACTTATCGTTCCATTTCCGACTGTACCCGAATGCAAGTTCGTGATATAGTGCCTGCTTCAGGCGGGTTGAAGAAAAATCGAAACTTTCATCATGTGGGAAACCCAATTCTGCAATTTTAAATAAATCGGAAGGCAACCCGGTTTGCATCACACTTTTGATGCCCATTGAAAAGGTAAAATAGTCTCTCCCGGAGCGAAATCCGATGCCCAAAACATCGACATCACCATACTGATTGATATTGGCGGCTTCTCCGATGGCCCCGTAAAGATCGGAGTAGTCGAAACGCTGACTCCACGGGGTGATCCACTCGCCCCCGACCTCTTGGAAAGCATCGTTGAATGCCATATCGCTCTGAAAAAGAGCATTGACCGAAGGCAAAGAAAAAAACGCGTTGGCACGGGGTTGCATGGCAGGATTGATCTGGTGTGACTGAGGTATGGTTTCCATAAAATAAAGCCCCATCGGGCTTTGCCCTTGTGCGGGAATCAGGACAACCAAAGCAAGTGAAACGGCAAGTATATATTTTTTTATATTCATCTCTAACAGCTATTTTGGGATAAAACAATGAATTTAGAAAGATGGAATTCTACCCAGCCCTTCAAAAGAAACGACCGCTCTGAAGTCCATATCATCATATATTTTAATGTATTCTTGTTCTTCAGGGGTTTTATATCCCGTCTGAATAACTATTTCCATGGCATTCCTGTCGAGATACTCATTTATTTGATCTCCCGAAATGCTGACAGAAAATTCCGAATGGGCCGGCTCTTCCTGATCGGGATCACCGGCTGCAATAACATTCGTATCACTCTCAAGCAGATCGTCAATTTTATTGCCTTGTGCATCAATGACCCATGCACTGGCTACAATATCGACAGGTATTCGGCTGTAAAAATCAAGCCAGACTATGAATTCTTCAATTTCGCGCACGTCTTCTTCATCGTCGCCAACAATATCATGAATATCAAAATCGACCGTATCTTTACGATTATAATCACTGGTTTTGAACCACGCGGGAAGAATTACATTCATTTTACCCCTGAGAATATTATCAGGCCCCATAAAATTGAGGACACCTGTTTCCCCTTCCGGATTGGACCATGAAGTAACATCAAAAATCATTCGTGCCGGATAGCTGTTTACAATATCAACTATATTTTCCGAGTTCTCACGGCTGATGTCGAAAGTTGTCTCCGAATTTTCGACAGGATTGCCGTAAATAGCCGGCTCCATAAAAAGATCGATGTACGGATTGTTGTTAACGGTCAAAACGCCGCATGACTGGTTGTCCTCCTTAAAGAATTCCATGTTCTCCACTCTTACATCAAAAGGAACTCCTATTCCACTTGTTACTTCGAGGTTTAACTCTAAATCAAAAAATTCTATTTCATCAATTACGTCGAGTTCGTCGAAAACATCAAATGTAAATTCCTGATCCGGCTTTGATGCCGTTTGTTGCCCGAAATAACCAAAAGTTAACCCCGGAGTCATATCTGTCAGAGAAAAATTTAACTCCACATTTCCAAGCTCAGCGTTTTCCAGATCGACTGTGGTTATTACAGAAAGATAACTCGAATCCTGTGCCTGTGAGGGGATTACTTTCAGTCCCGATAAATTTTCATAAATAATGAACACATTGTTGGTACCATTCGCCTCAAATGAATATTCAAGAGGCTGGCCGTCATTCAACACTTCAGGGATGGCTACCGAAACGGTTCCGGTAGTTCCGTCTGGGATTCTCAGCTCCGCACTCATAATACCATCATCCATGAAAATAGTATCGTAACGAACATCATCGCGCGTATTAAGTTTTACCTTTTCCTCAAAATTCCCGGCAGCTGCTACTTTCAGCGTCGGTGACAACAGAAGGTCGAGCGGGGAAAAATACCAGGTTTCCTCAACGTCGTTCAGTGTTACAAGTGTTTCCCATTCAATATCAACTTCCTGGGTATATCTGGCGTTGACCAGCCCCTCTTCGTCCACGAAGACATGTTCGTTATCAATATCCTCAAGAAAATCGGAAATTTTATAGGTTAATTCACCGGCCGGTGCAGCAATCTCTACCTGGCGATTATCGCCTTCGGTATCTGTGTTCACCCATATATCATCGTCTTTACATCCCCATAGCACCAGCAAAAGGGTAAAAAACAACATTTTCATCAGTCCGTAAGTCTTCATATCTTCAAAATTTATCATCAACTCTTAATCTATTACTTCTATTTCCACTCTTCGGTTTTGTGCCCTGCCTTCTGCTGTTGTATTGGGTGCAATCGGACGGTCAAAACCATAGCCTTCATATTCAATACGTTCGGGTGAAATACCCTGCGATTCCAGGTAACGTTTCACAGTCAATGCCCTGGCTCTCGACAACCTTTTGTTCAGAGATGCCGACCCTGTATTGTCGGTGTGCCCGGAAACCTCTATCCTTACAGAGGGATTCTCCCTGAGCAGGCGAACAAGTCTGTTGAGCGGACCGTACGACTCGGCCCGCAAGGTAGCTTTGCCCGTGGTAAACAGAATGTTCTCCACCACAATGCTTGCCCCTTTCGACATGGGCTGAAGCTCAATATTCCGAACTCTGAGCGTAGTATCCGGATGGAACTGAAGCGGCATGTTTCTGAAGAAATAGCCGTCGGCATTGACCTCAACGAGGAAGGGCCCCGGCTCATAAACAGTCAATGAATATTTGCCTGTTGCCGAATCGGCATAACAAACCTCTAATGCGTCATCTTCTCCCGGACGGAATAGTGCCAGCTCAGCCGGTATAATATCACCGGAATTCTCTTCGGTGACTTTCCCCGATAAGGTATAAGCAATAACGCTCTTTTCGAGTTCTATGTTTTTCACTTCTTCCTGACCAATTGTTTTTTCCAGTAATAATTCGGATGAATAGTTGTAATAATTTTCTGCCGACACCGTCATTTCAACATTCATTTTGTCCTCAAAAGTAATGGTGTATTTTCCCGTTTCAGGATCGGAAAAAATGCGATGCATGAGAGAGTCCGTTTCGAGAGCAGCAAAGAAGATTTCAGCATGCACGGGTTCTCCGGTCTCTTTATCCGTTATGGTTCCCTTAACCGTATATGGATGTTTTAATTTCTCCATCTCAAAATTAAGGATCACCGTGGCATGTCTCCTTTCGGGTTGAGGAACCCGGGCAGATTGCATTTTATAAGCTTCGGAAGCTGCCTGTAAAATATAATCGGCTGTATCTTCCAGAGAAATGAAGAACTCACCGGTAACAGAATCATTCTCTCCTGAGAAAATTTGTTCGTTCTTTAAGGTGTCTACCAGTGACAATTGCGCAAAGACAGGCTCATCGGTTTCCCCATCAACAATTTTCCCGGCGATGGAAAACGGTAAACGCAGGTCTCTCCTGATTTTATATAAATCCAGCCCCCCGTAACCACCGGGCCGTGAAGAGGAAAGAAACACCACCAGTGAATCGGAGGCAGATGGATGGTAAAACAGATCATCGTGAGGACTGTTGTATGGCTGTCCGATATTTACTGGTTCAGTCCATTCTCCATTCTCGTCTTTTTCGGTTTTAAATATGTCGAAACCTCCAAATCCCGGGTGTCCGTTCGATGCAAAAAAAAGGGTCTGTCCGTCGGGAGTGACATAAACCGCTTCTTCATCCAGCGGTGTATTTATTAAGGGACCAATATTACGGGGAGGTGTAAAACGATCGTTTCTTTTACGGGTAGTAACCCAAATATCTTTGCCACCTGTTCCGCCCCACCGGTCGGAAACAAAAAACACAGTTCCTCCTTTGGCGTCGGAGATTGTCGTCTCTTTGGATGTTTTTTTATCAATCCTGTGACTGATAGCAACCGGGCGTGCTGTCTTTTCTTCGGTAATATCCGCTAATCTGATTTGTCCGCTGCGTTTTTTCCCCACGTACGCAAACAAAACGTTCCCTTCGGGTGAGATTCCTGCAACAGCAGTATTAAACCTTTTGTTTAACGAGGGAATATCAACCCCTTCGGATGCCTTTCCGCCGGTATAAGCGGCAACCAGAATCCGTTCTTCAAAGTTTTTACGGCTTTGTGGCTCTTCGGGCAATCGTTCCGGTCTTTTTGAGGTGTAAAAAATTCTTTCATGCCGGCTGTTTTCAACTGCAGCATAATCATCGAAATAACTGTTTACTGCCGGACCCATATTAATAACAAAAGCAGGAATTGAGTCAGCAGCATTCTTCATTCCATAGTCACATTCTCTGATCAATTGATTGTAGCGGGTTCGGAAAGTTTTCTTCTCCCAGTCTGATAAGGTATCATTGTATTTTTCGAAAGCTTCTTTTGCACGCTCATAATCAAGAGCTGCCTGATAAGCATAGCCGAGTTGGAGGTAATAATCGCCGGCAATATCCGGCAGACATTTCAGTAAATAGCTGGCTGCCTCATTGGAATGTCCTCCCAAAAGCGCGCTGATGCCCGTTTTATAATTAAGAGGAACAACCTCATCGGTAATATCGTAAAGCTGTTTGAAAGCTCTGTAACTGCCTTCGTAGTAGCCTCTTCGATAATATTTCTCCGCTTCGTTGAATTTTTCAACGATAAATTCTTCTCCAAGATATTCGGAACGCGAAATGATTTCACTAACATCGATCTCGGGATTTTCCTGTGAAAAGGAAAAAGGAAAGCAGAACATTATCAGGAAAAAAGAGACTAAAAACCTTTGTTTCCCCGATGTCCGCGTGGTAAATGCCGAAAGCCTGTAAATACGGCCAATCAAGAAGAGGCTTCTACTTAAAAGTATTCTCATAATTTTTAAGTTTGGTAATACTGCTAATCTACTTCCTACAGATTCTTACCGGCTATGGTATTCGTGT
This sequence comes from Anaerophaga thermohalophila str. Valhall, assembly GCF_000250735.1. GTDB lineage: Bacteria > Bacteroidota > Bacteroidia > Bacteroidales > Marinilabiliaceae > Anaerophaga > Anaerophaga thermohalophila_A. Next base: position 457 of record NZ_AHZV01000286.1, on the reverse strand, counting down.
CGTGCTGATGCGCTTATGTTTCTACCAGGCAACCGATGAAAGATTCAGGAATATGTAAAAATTATCCAACTTTTGCGTTAAGTAGTAGTTGTCCATAAACTCGTAAAATTTTTCACAACTTGCGTGTCTGTTCAGAAAGTGTCTTTTACAATGCCTGCCCCGATATCATCGGGGGCATGCAAACGAAGCAAAATTGAGCTATGCTAAAAATGCCGTCGCACAAAGAAATTCCATTTCAAAAAGAAAAATTGTGACCCTAACCCGGTGTACGACAGAAAGGAAAAAAAGTTTATTCTTTTGCTGTTTCTCAAAAAAAACCGGGATATCAATTAAGATACCCCGATAATGCTCATCCATTTCTAAAAGTCATTTTTACCCAGTCCCCCGATTCTGATTAAGAAGGAGCATAAACTCATATAAAACTATATTTTAACACTGCTGTCCGACTAAAATGAAA
>NZ_AHZV01000287.1 GCF_000250735.1 Anaerophaga thermohalophila str. Valhall | reverse complement strand
GAGTCTTCTTCTCCGGCACCCTCAGTAAATGTTTCATTAAAATAAATCACCGTCCCGTCAATCAGAATATTATTGTCGGTCTGTATTCTTATCAGATTGTACGAGAAAGTTTCATTTGATGCACTTTTTAATGGTGCATCACTTTCTTTTACTCTGGCTGCACGCTTTACTGTAATAGTCTTTTCCCCTGTTGTTTCCTGTTTTAACCAGACAGATTGATAAGGGGGAATATGACTTACCGTACTTGCGTCATATCCATCGGCCACTATTGAATACTCCCCGGGAAGCTCGTCGCCGCCATTATTATAGGTCTGAATAATGCGCTCTCCGTCAATGGTTATCCAACTCCACATGGTATTGGAAAATCCGTCGCGTATCCAACCGGCCGGGTCCTCCCAGTCAATGGCAGCCGGATAAGGATTTCCTAATAAGAAAAAGCCATACCCGTCAGAAATTTTTGATACATCTGAATTATACAATTCTCCGGAATAATCCAAAGCCTTTCCTTGCAGATAAACAGCACCTACAGCTTCCATCGTTCCTAAATCAGGATTCCCGCTTTGATATGAATCATCAACTCGTATCCATCGCCAGGTTGGTTCTTTCCTGAAAACATATACATAATCATTATCTATATCTCCATCCGGATAAAACCAGGCCAATTGTGCGTTCTTTACCGGGCTGCTTAAATAGAACTTCTTATTGGCCTCCAGATCGAGTTTTACGTTAACT
>NZ_AHZV01000288.1 GCF_000250735.1 Anaerophaga thermohalophila str. Valhall | reverse complement strand
TGAAAAGCAGTTTAACAGCTCAGAGAATGTACCGGAGATTTATACTCGGATAAATGATGCACCCTATGCGATAAATGGTTTACCTGTATTGACGGAAGAAGCGTATTCTGTTGGGCTGAGTGTTCGCAATCGTGTTGAAGGCGAAGTAACCATAAAGGTTGATCTATCTCAATTCAGTGCCAATTATGAGGTCTATCTTGAGGACAAGGCCACCGGTTCATGGACAAACCTGAAAGAAGTGAACGAGTATGTTTATACACCGGCACAAATGGGAGATGATCATGACCGTTTTGTCCTTCATTTTGAAAAGATAGCGGAAGTTCCAACCAGTGTTGAAGAACCGGAACAGCATGATATTACCGGAATAGAGATCATTGGGCAGAAGGAGTTTGTAGTGGTTCGAGTCGGTCAGGAATTATTGCAGACTTCCGATGCAACCATTGAAGTCATGGATATAAATGGCCGGTTGATGAACAGTGTCAACACCAATGAACCGGAAACGGAAGTTGATTTGCCTGATAACAGTGGCGTGTTCGTGATTCGTGTAAATGCCGGTGGTGTTGTTGAAACAGGGAAGGTCGTAAGGTCATTAGGTCAATAGGTCATTAGGTCAATAGGTCATGAGGTCATGAGGTCATGAGGTCAATAGGCGAGTAGGTGATTAGGTCGACAGGTGATTAGTGTCTTACCCCTGATATTCTTATTTTTTTGCAAAATTAATGCTCTGTCACTGCTCCGCGGTTAATTGTTACTGACTTTATTGGTAACGTTACCGTTTTGTCACCGCTCCGCGGTTTTAGTATTGCCAACCCTATATCAGCAGTTAATAGCCGCGGAGCGGCGACAGAACGGTAGAATTATGTAATAAGAAAAACAAAAAGCTGCGGAGCTGCGACAGATAATGTATAAATTTGTTTGGTTCTGGCTTGTCCAGGTTAGGTGTTAGGTCAATAGGTCATTAGGTCAATAGGTGATTAGGCGAGCAGGTGGTAGAAATTAACCGCGGAGCGGTGACAGTTTGGTAGTAAAATCTCTGTGAAGTTTGAAAGCCTCGTTCCCGAAATGCCGGGTGCGGGGCTTTCTTAAAAAAGAAGGGGGGTACATTTTTACAGATGCTCGCAATCTGTCATTCTCAACTAAAATTTTTACATCTTCAATGGTTTCTTCCGCCTCCTTTATTCGATGACGTATCAGATTATTTCTTTCATTTTTCTCTTCGGTCATGCGTATATTCCTGTATTTAAAGCTTTAATAAAAATTGGTTGCTTTCCGCGGGCGGAATTGAGTTCTCTTGCTGACATCAGATGAACGTCTAATAAGATGTTATACTTCAGATCAATATCATAGTAACAGCCTTTCGGGACTTCCCGAAACCTTGCCGCACCCCTGCAGGAAGCTTTCGGGACTTCCCGAAACCTTGCCGCACCCTTGCAGGAAGCTTTCGGGACCTCCCGAAACCTTGCCGCACCCCTGCAGGAAGCTTTCGGGACCTCCCGAAAGCTTGTCGCACCCCTGCAGGAAGGTTTCGGGATCTCCCGAAAGCTTGTTGCACCCCTGCATGGAGCTTTCGGGAGTTTCCGAAAGCTCGTTTCAACGATGAAGTGTGATTCGGCCTTTTAGCAGATATTATTGAAAATCAATTTGACATTTATTGTATTTAATAATATATTGCGTCAATAATACTAAAATCTTAATACATTAACTCAAAATTTTAGTAAAATGTTTCTAAGTCCATTTATTCATAAATTCCGTAACAACGAATTTATTCAGTTTATCAAGAATGTTTTGAATGTGGTTCAACACCGCGATCCTGAAAAGTTGAATGTTAAAGCCGCGTATGATAATTTAAACAGGCTGAGTGATCAGATTTCAGCTTTGTATAAACCCGAACTGGGGAGTGATATTACACAAGAATTGGAGGAACTGGACGAGCGACGTGACAGGGCCTTTAACGGAATATTCAAATATGTTGATGCGTTTACAAATCATTTTGAAGAGGAAAAAAGCGATGCCGCTGCTGAGCTTTACGATGCCATTTTACTGTTTGGTGGCGGAATTGCACGCTTGAATTACCAGGCCGAGACCAGCACAATTTCAAGTATTATTAACAGGTTTCGATCGGATACCGATCTTACCACTGCTGTGTCGAAACTGAGTGGATTGGATGAGTGGCTGAACGAGCTTGAAGAAGCCAATCAGATGTTTGATAAGGCTTATATGATGCGTGTTAGAGAAGAAGCGAATAAACCCGGGGTGAAGATGGCCGAAATCAGGAAAGAGATGACTGGTGTTTTTCGCAGTCTGTTGAAGCATCTCGAGGCTCATGCCATTATCTCCGGGGATGAACTGTACGATCAGGTAGCAAAGGAAATCAATGAAGTGATCGAAAACTATAATCAACTGGTTGTAAACCGTTCGTCTTCAGCGTCTGAACCCGAAGAAGAGGTTCAATAGAGAATAAATTAATATGAGATTTTAGTATTATTACAAAAGGCCGAACTTCCTGTTTAAGGATTTTCGGCCTCTTTTTTCAATTATTTCTTTAATCTCTTTTGCCTGTAAAGCTTTTTTTACTGAATATTAGCTCCAACATCTAACATCTGATTTCCAAACTCAACCCTCAATCCTCAATCCTCAACCCTGAACTCTCAACCCTCAATCCTCAACCCTCAATCCTCAATCCTCAATCCTCAACCCTCAATCCTCAATCCTCAACCCTCAACCCTCAACCCTCAACCCTCAACCCTCAACCCTGAACTCTCAACCCTCTATTTCTCCTATCGATCATAATCATAATTCGGCGTACCTCCACCAAATGGATTCTGCGATTCTTTGAAAATTTCATTGTCTTTCGAGGTTGTTTGATTTTCGGTCTGGGTTGAGATCGATGGTGCTCCTGGAAAGTCTGTGGGTTCTGATCCACCCATTAACACGATATCCCTGTCCACATCCACCGACTCCAACACCGGCTTTCGGTAGGGTTTTTTATTATTTGTAGTATGTATATTGTTCCCGATTCTCATCCAGGTAAAATGCTGTGTTGGTTATTGTAAATCCATCCATGTTGAGTGTGGCCTAAAGAGCATCTTTGTTACCAAACTCAAGGTTGTTTTTCAATTTGTCGGGGGATTCATAATGCTTTGGCCCCGGGTAATTAGTGTCTTCCCCTGCCTTGCAGCCGGCACTTTCTGAGCTGACACACATATTGTGAAAATATCTTTGCGAGTTTATAGACACGCACTAATTAAAGCTGCATATAGCAGAAAACATTCTCTTCCTTTCACTTATACATAGTTTCAGTTCGCAAAGATTGCAAAAAATGAGCAAATTGCCTACAGGTTTGGACAAATAGGGGAATTTCTTTGATGAATGGAGGGGGATGAGAATTCGGGGTTTTGTGTTTTGTGTTTTGATTTGGTGTTGGTTAGTAGGCAAGTAGGCAAGTAGGCAAGTAGGCGAGTAGGTCAATAGGTCAATAAATCAATAGGTTAGTAGGTTAATAGTGTCTTATCCCTGATATTCGTGTTTTTTTTGGCAAAATTAATGCTCTGTCACCGCTCCGCGGTTAATTGTTACTGACTTTATTGGTAACGTTACCACTCTGTCACCGCTCCGCGGTTTTAGTATTGTCAACCCTATAACAACAGTTAATAGCCGCGGAGCGGCGACAGAACGGTAGAATTATGTAATAAGAAAAACAAAAAGCTGCGGAGCTGCGACGGATAATGTATAAATTTGTTCGGTTCTGGCTTGTCCAGGTTAGGTCAATAGGTTAGTAGGTCTATAGGTTAGTAGGTCTATAGGCAGGTGATTAAAAATTAACCGCGAAGCGGTGGAAGACCGGTAGCAC
>NZ_AHZV01000289.1 GCF_000250735.1 Anaerophaga thermohalophila str. Valhall | reverse complement strand
AAAATTTCAGTCAAATTAGACTTTAAGTTTCTATTTTTAGAGGGAACATTTACTCCTACTCCTATAACTGAGTCTGGATATCCATCAAATTTTGATTTTACTTTCTTAATCAATTCTGTGCCTAATGAGCATTCGTGTCCATGCAAATTTGTCTCAAAGAAATCTTTAAAACTTCCCATTATCATGTCTGCAAATTGCAATGAATTAGAATGAGTCATTTTTGTAAATAAAACAGATTCTTGAAAACCCAAATCAGATAATTTACCTGAATGAAAACTTATTTCATCTTTAGACTTTCCACGATTAAAAGCGTAATAATATTCTTTAGAAAAGGGAGTTGGGTCACTATTCTCAGGCCAATCAAGAATAACTTGAAATTCTTCACATTCTACTCGTTGTGCATATAAACCTAATCTCATTAACGAATTTGAAAATAGTATGCAGTTCAGGTCACCTTTAATCTGTTTAAGATTATTTTTCTCATATTGAAAGTTTTCCATAGCAGAAATTACAATTTTAAAGTCTATATCTTTTGACCTATCAAATATCTCATGTCTCCATGCATAAGAGTCTGAAAGCATTTTTTCATAATCATCTAATTTTTGAAATTTTTGATATGTCTTTTTCAGGTCTTTAAAATTCCATTTTACTGGTAAATCAGGGTAGGTGTATTTTGCCTTAACCTCTTTCATTAATTTTCTTAATTTCTCTTCCTCGAACGAATCAATAATAATCCCGCCAAATAAAAAGACGTTAGGTTTTTTATGCTCTTTCGTTGTTCTTAGTTGTGTATCGTCAGCAAACCATTTTAGCATCACATTTCTTTTTTATGACATTATGTCATTTCCAATATAAATTTCTCTGTTGGCATACTAATTGTTAAATTACTCATAGCCAAGTAGCTCAATTGGACAGAGCAACGGTTTAACGTACCGTTAGGTTGGGGGTTCGAGTCCCCCCTTGAAAATAAAAACACAATATATATTATCAGGCTGTCTGCATTGGCAGCCTTTTTTATTTTACTCATTTCTCAATTTGTTACTCATGTGTCGCGATATGTGCCCTAACGTCCCGGCTATATGCGCCTGGGCGTGGCTTCAGACCAGCTGTGGATTTATCAGCTTGAACGCATGGGAAAGGGTAATACGAGACCCTCAATGTGCTGTGGATGCCACGACTGGCGTATATAGCTTTGTTGTGGGCTGGGCTTTTTTTATTTTTTACTTCTGTCAATTGTTTTTAAAAATTTTTTATAATTATCTATGGTCGAAAATTTGTCAACGTTTTTCAGATTTAATTTCGAATTTGCTTTTCTGTAAGAATTTCTTTCAAATCCGTCGTATCCAATTTCTTTAGTAAATATTATTGCAATTTTTTCGCACCACCTTTTTATTATTTCAATTTTTTCAATAAGCTCAGATCTTTCTAAAAATTTGTTTGTAATTTGACCGTGAAAAATTTTGTTTCTATCTTCTTTTGAAATTTTAATTAGCTCATTTTGGTCGTTTTTGTAATTGTTACCATAAATTTCTTCAATTTCTTTGAAATATATAGAGTTTATTCCTTTTATGAAATTTTCGAAATACATTTGGTTATTTTTTGCTAAAGTTTCTCTTAATTTCAAAGCGTCTTTTGTCTTAGCCCCCTAAATAACTGGACAAAATTTGACAAACAAATTAGAACAATTAATTTAGGGAGTTATGAG
>NZ_AHZV01000290.1 GCF_000250735.1 Anaerophaga thermohalophila str. Valhall | reverse complement strand
AGCAAAACGCAAATTTACACCCGAGAAAAAGCTTGAAATTCTGCGAGAAGCAGAGCAAGAAGGCTTAGAAAAAACACTTCGCAAGCATCATCTTGCTCGGTCATTGTATTACCGCTGGAAGAATGCCTTTAATTCACAGGGGATTGATGGGCTTCAGCCCAAATACAAGAAGACAGACCCCAAAGTGCGTAAAATGGAAAAAGAAAATGAACGATTGCGCAAAATCATTTCCAACATGGCTTTGGAGATTGAAGTCAAAGATGAGCTTTTAAAAAAAAGTCAATCCCGATGAAGCTAAAAAAGCAAGTCATTCAATTGTTTAAAGATCGTGTGCCAATGACCTCGCTGGCCAAATGGGTTGGAGCTTCTCGCAGCAGTTTGTATTACCGGAATAAATCGGGTAAAAGAGGCCGAAAACCAACAACTGTTACTGAGAAAGCAGATGGTTCGGTAGTAAGCAATCAACATGTGATTAACACATTGGTTAATGAAGTTTATGGAGCTCACGAATTTAATCGTTATGGTTATATATTAAGTACCTGCGAGTTAAGGAGCATGGGATTTAAAATCAATCCGAAAAAAGTGTATCGTCTGATGAAAGAAAGTGGTTTATTGCTTAGCAAAATTAAATCGGGTCCATCACAAAGACAGTGGGTTCAGTGGCGTAAAATAGAGGGAGCCATGCCACTGGACTATATTTGTATGGATATCAAACATGTCTATATTCATGATGAGAAACGCTTTGCCTATCTTTTGGCCATAATAGATGTTGCAACCAGATATGTTTTATCCTGGTCACTACGCTATACTATGAAGCATTCGCATGTCATTATGTGCCTGCATGAAGTCGTTAAAAATTATCCTTCTAAAGAAATTATGCTTCGTACGGACAATGGCAGCCAATTTATTGCAAATGGGCTAAAAGAGTATCTGGAAGACAAAAATCTGACACACGAATTCACCCATGTTGCCACTCCTGAGGAAAACTCATATGTAGAAAGCTTGTTCTCAAATGTTGAGA
>NZ_AHZV01000291.1 GCF_000250735.1 Anaerophaga thermohalophila str. Valhall | reverse complement strand
TGAAGGATAGATTGTTAGAGGATGTGATAAAACATATAACACGCTAACAACATTAACAACTTAACAATTATTTGCATTTCAAAAGAAATATAAACGCAGAGACGCAATAACACAAAGTTTTTTATTATGGATAGAGACACCCAATTTGGGCGTCTCTACCTTACCAGGCTTCAGTAAAAGTTAAACTTAGTATTGATACTAACTAAAATATGGAAAAAACAATAAGAATAAAATGCCTCAATAATAACAACACTTTTTTTGTTGAAAGAGGTACCACTCTAAAAGAAATTGCAGACTCCCAAAACATTAAGCTTGACCATCCCATTTTAGGTGCCATGGTCAACAACCAGATAAGAGAACTCTCTTTTGAAGTATATAACCCAAAAACCATTGAGTTCATTGACATTACTCATAAAGACGGAATGAGAATGTATATCCGGGGACTCTCTTTCTTGCTTTACGTTGCAACACGGGAACTGTTCCCCGAAGCCCGGCTGAGAATTGATCATTCGGTAAGTAAAGGCTTTTACTGCGAATTGCGTGACATCGATTATCAGCCTGCAATAGACGATGTTTTCGAACTGGGGCAAAGAATGAGACAACTGGCCGAAGAAGACATCCCCATCGTTCAGCACAAGGAGGAAACAGAAGATGTTGTTGAATTTTTCCAACAACACGGTTTACACGATAAGGTAGAGCTATTGCGTCACCGGGGACAATACTACTCTACCTATTATACCATGAAAGACCATATTGGAAAATTTTACGGATTCATGGTTCCCTCTACAGGATATCTGAAAGTGTTCGATTTAAACAAATACTACAACGGGATGTTGCTCCAGGTTCCCAGCCAGGAAAATCCGAATGAAGTACAGGAATTGGTGGAGCAAAACAAAATGTTCGAGATATTTCGTGAGTTCAGTCACTGGAATCAGGTACTCAATGTGACCAATATCAGTGACCTGAACAATGCTGCCACCAATGGGAAAGCCGAACGTCTCATAAAAGTCAGTGAAGCACTTCATGAGAAAAAAATTAGCCCAAATTGCAGACTCCATCTCCGAACGCAGAAAAGATGTAAGGATTGTTCTGATCAGCGGGCCCTCATCCAGTGGAAAGACCACCTTTGGGAAACGGCTGGCTATCCAGCTATTGGTCAATGGCATCTGCCCCCTCAATCTTTCACTTGACAACTATTTTGTCGATCGCGATAAAACACCTCTTGACGAAAACGGTCAATATGACTTTGAAGCACTCGAAGCTCTGGATATAAAGCTGTTTAACCAACACCTTCAGCAACTTCTTGCCGGGGAAGAAATAAACCTGCCCAAATTCAATTTCGAGACCGGTAAACGCATGTTCAACGGCGATTCGCTGAAAATGCGAAGAGACAATATCATGATTATAGAAGGAATTCACGGGTTGAATCCAAAGCTGACCCATTCAATAGAGAATAAGACAAAATTTAAAATTTATGTTTCGGCGTTGACCAATATCAATATTGACGACCAAACCAGGATTCCAACAACCGACAATCGTTTGATAAGGAGAATTATCCGCGATTACCGCTATCGTAATTATTCGGCGCTTGAGACCATTTCACGCTGGGATAGTGTCCGTCGCGGCGAAGATAAACACATTTTTCCCTACCAGGAAGAGGCCAATGTCATGTTCAACTCAGCATTGCTCTATGAACTGGCAGTACTTAAGCCTTATGCAGAGCCCATTCTGCTCGAAGTTCAACCCAACCAGCCGGAGTACTCGGAAGCCAACAGATTGCTGAAATTTTTCAGCTATTTTAAGCCCATCCAACAAAGAGAAATTCCGCCAACCTCCATTCTCAGAGAATTCCTCGGAGGAAGTAGCTTTACCTATTAACAATAGATCGTTAGATTTTCAGATATAAGTAACTTACAGGCAGAAGCAAGGGCATGGTGCCAGGAGAAAAGGTTGAAGGGCAGGATAATTAGTGCCTGTCTATAAAGTAGGAAAAGTTTCCTACTTATCATGTTTCCGTTCAGAAAGTGTCATTTACAAGGCTTGCGAAGTCCGAAAATACGGAGTTTACTCATCGTAAATGAGTAATTTTCGGACGAGCGTAACACAGTAAATGGCATTTTATGGACGGAAACTAATTATATCGAACACTATTTCTTTAATCCAAAACAAAGATGCAGATATCTGGACCTTGAAATGATGCCGGCATACAATATCGCAATAATAGCAAAACTCCATGTGGTCAAAAGCAATACCTTTCCCCATACTGCCATGGGGATAGCAAGCACCCAGTAGCCAACTACTATTATTACGGGCTGGTGAATTAAATAGAACGGATAAATGGCCCTATTCAGGGACTTCCTAATCGCATGGTCTTTGTTCAGATATTTTGCTCCATACCCCAGGATGGCCAAACTAATGAACCAACTCATCACAACGCCAATCTCATCTTTAACCGTTTGCAGTATCGAAAAATGAGAAAATTCAGATACTCCTGTCCATGCCGCAATTGTTATGACCGACCCCCACAACCAGATTTTTCTTTGAATCTTGATGTTCGCTACCACAGCAACATTTCCAAGTAAACAAAAACCCAGTAAGAAATAAATAAAAAACAAGGTCATATAAGCCCAGTCATCAGAGAAAGCATGTGTCTCTTCCGGGAACCAGGGCCTTAATAATATCTGAGAAAGAAGAATTGGTATAAAAAAGATGCCTAACCCTCCTTTCGTACCAGAAAGCTTCTCAAGTTTTGGTTCAATGATGTTCGAATAAAATCCGGTTCTGAAAAAACGGATAAAAGGAATGAAAACAGTCGAAATGAAATAGAGATAAACAATAAACCACAAATGATGCCAACTGAAATTACCTTCGGGATAAGAACCTTCGAACAGGTGGGTATAAAAGTCCCAAAGACTTGAATAAGAAGAAATCCGTTCAATATAAACCTGAACGGGAACCAGCACAAATATCCCGAAAATGACAGGAATCAGAAGCCTTTTTGTTCGTTCGGTAAAGTATTCACCGGTAGACCTGTAGCCCAGTGCAAAACGGGTGCCTGCACCTGAAACCATAAAAAGCAAAGGCATACGCCATGCATGTAAAATTTCCATTATGGGATTGAGCGCTTCCAACTGAACATCATTTTTAATGTGCCAGCCCCATCCGTTAAAAACCATTCCTATATGATATAAGAAAACACTCAGGATAAGCCCTATTCTGATCCAATCGATATAATATTGACGCTTGTTCATAATGCAGTTTTTTATTCTGCAAATCAAGCTTGTTTTTTCTCAAACGATGTATCTTTTCATCGGCAAGGTGTGCTTCCCGATAAATAAATACACCTGCTGTCAGACACAAAAACACGTATATCAGCCAAAAGAATCTCTGTAACGGGCAGGTGTAACCCCAACCATTTCCCTGAAGGCTTTATTGAAAGAAGACTTGGAATTATATCCTACCATCTCTGCAACTTCTTCAATCTTATATTTGTCCTTTTCTTCTCCTGAAAGAATTTTCTTTGCCTCTTTAATCCGGAATGAAGCCAGCCAGTAGAAAAAGTTCATCTCAAACCGCTCATTAATAACCTGGGATACACGATGGGGTGTCTCTCCTATTCTTTCGGCTACAGAAACCAGAGATACCGTATTGCATGTATAGTACTTTTCCGATTCCATCAAATGAAGAAGTTTTTGGCGAATCTCTTCTTTCTGATCATCCGAAAGATTTGATTTCATGTACTTTACCGAGTCATTCTTTGTTTTGTCGGAAAAGAAGGTAGACCTGCTGATAATCATAAAACTTGTAAAATACATCATCAGCGCTATATAACTGGCAATAAAGAAATCCCCCAGATCGCGACCAAAGCGAATTTTTACAATAATAAAGATTATCAGCACAATAGTAAAATGAATAACAGAATTGCGATAATGCCCAAGGTCATGCACCCTCAAAGTAAAAAAAGAAAGTCCTTGCTCTTTATATTTTGAAATTAAAAGCTTTAATGACAAAAACAGGTAAAGCAAAAAATGTAGCAGGATGATTTCATTCAAATATCGCCGGATATAAAACGGATCTGCATTAAAAATAGAATGATTCTCACCGTCACAAAGTTCAGGATAATAACTATACAGATAAGATTGCAAACGAAATTCGATGGGTTGCAAGAAATAGAAGAGACTGTAAACCGAATAAAATGCAAAAATAATAAAATGCCAACGCTCCTTTAGCTCCTGACCCGGATTCAAGCCTGACCGTATGTATAGGTACAACAAGGGGGCAACTGCAAAAACAAGAGGTTCCGAAAAATTATCAAGAAAAGGAATCCGGCTCATCATCCCGGTGTAATTCAATAGGATTTCCAGAATAATAAACGAAAGCGAAAGAATAAACAAGCCAAGATAAAAATTACGCCTTATCTGCCGGCTTCTTTTTCTGAGTAAAAAGTAACTTATAAAGAACCCCTGGCAAACGCCCAGCAATATCAATACGGCATAAAAGGTAATTTTGACTTCGACCTGATGCATTGATCCGTTTTTTAAGAAATACTTGCAATTGTAACGATTAACAGGTTAAAAATATATATTTCGAATTAGTGCGTGTCTATAAACTCGAAAAAATTTATACATTATGTGTCTCTATTCAGAAAGTGCCGGATGCAAGGCTTGCGATGCCGCCAAAAACGCAGTTTACTTTTCGTAAATGAGTATTTTGGCGGCAAGCACAACACAGCAAATGGTACTTTATGGACAGACACGAATTAATCTTCCTAACAAATTATACTATTCGGGCTAAAACATTATAAATGACGAAAATAAATCTTCCGATATGTTTCGACATTGTAAGATATATTGTAAATTGACGCCAAAATAAAAAATCAGTGAAGCGAACGTGGCAAAGGTTGCCCTGGCAGATCGTTGGATTTTTTGATTTAAGCAACTTATAGGCAGAAGTTTGCCAGGCAGAAGGCAGAAGTATGGGCATGGGGCCGAGGGCATGGAGCATGGGGTAATGGTAGAAATGTGAGAAGGTAGAAGGGCAGGATGGTAGCATGAAGCACAGGGCATGGAGCATAGATTGTTAGACTGTTAGAGGATGTGATAAAACATATAACACTCTAACAACATTAACAACTTAACAATTAAAAGTTTTGCATACAAGTTCCATCAGGCCAATAACTTAAGTAAATTTTATACTGATAAAACGAGCATGACAAGGTTTGTCACAAGAGAACATGTATAAACCCAATCATGCGAGTTCCATCAGACCAATAACTTAGAGTAATTTTATACTGATGAAATACATCTTTCATCGAAAACATGTGGAAGCATTTATCTGGATTGGAGGACTACTCTCTCTTGCCATCACCGACCCTTCGACAAGTGGTCATTTGTCTCTATGCCCGTTAAAGAATGCAGGATTTGATTTTTGTCCGGGATGTGGATTAGGACATTCCGTATCATGGCTTTTCAGGGGAAATCTGACAGCATCATTTCAAAGTCATCCCCTGGGAATACCGGCCGTTATTATCTTATTAGCAAGAAGTTTTAATCTTTTGAAGAACGATGTACATTTCAAAAGAAACATAAACGCAGAATCGCAATGACGCAAAGTTTTTATTATAAGACCTGATTTTTGCAGAAGTCAGGTCAACCCCGATTTAGGAAATCACTCATTCGGGTGAAGCATGTGACCAAATGAGAAGATTTACTTAATCGAAATCGCAGGGAATTCATCACAATTTTAAACAACTGCTTCCACCGGTAAATGTTAATTGTCAACATATCACAATTCAAAAGCGAGTTTTAAGATTCGCACTATTTAAAAGGCCCGGCGGCCTGTCCGCTTTCCGGGCCGGCGGATGGCGGGAAGCCTAAACGGGCGACTTTCATGACCTTGCACAATGGCCGGAAATTTTGGCTTTTGCGGAAGGATAGGTTTAAGCGGACCAGACCTTTTTGGTTCTTTTTTGGGCAATGCCAAAAAGAACAATGGAAAATAAATTTGAAACAGGCTGCTGACTTTTTCAGCAGCCTCTATATAAATTCAACTAAACCTTAGAAATAATGGAACGAATCTACAAACTAATGCCCGAAGTTGAAATGGAAGAGGCCTATTATCTGGACAATCTCCTTAAGGACAAAACCGACCAGCAGGTCAAAGATTTTCTTATGGTATACAGGGCACGACGACGTGATCCGCAAATAACTTTATTGACAGCCTTAATCGGATTCCTCGGCATTTCAGGTATTCACCGCTTCCTTCTAAACCAGATAGGAATGGGAATTCTTTACCTGCTTACTATGGGGCTCTGTTTTATTGGTACTATTGTCGATCTGGTCAACCATCGTAATCTTACTTTGGAATATAACCAGAGAATGGCCAACAATCTTAAACTAATGATGCGGTAAAATAAACCCAGGCATTGCCCGAAAGCACACCACCCGTTCTCAACCCCTCTTATTAATGCTTTAATGCCATAGGAGCCGACCGGCTATGATTATTGATCCCATACGGCTTTAATTATCAAAGCCGACCGGCTCTGACAATCAGAGCCGGCTGGCTTTAAACATCAGAGCCGGCTGGCTCTGTATCTCCGAATAACTTTATCTGTTTAAAGATTGCAGTACACTTTTGTTTTCTGTTCAGCCCCTGTTGTCGTCTTTGATTAATCAGGCTTTTCCGCCTTTCAGGTAAAATAAAAGGCCGGAATGCGTCCTGTCTTTAAAACATTGCATCATTGTAATAGCACGTACTGCCTGTTTATAAAAAAGGCCTGAGATAATTATCTGCAGGCCTTTAAACCAAGAAAAATGGCAAAACATTTAGTCTATAATGTAAAATAAAACCACCTAATACCAGAAGAATCAAATATGAATTACTTCGTCATAAGCGGCAGCGGCGGCCTCCATAACAGCTTCCGACATGGTTGGATGCGGATGAACTGCTTTAATGATCTCGTGTCCGGTGGTTTCCAGTTTACGAGCAGTTACAAGTTCAGCTATCATTTCGGTAACATTGGCACCAATCATGTGTGCTCCAAGCAATTCACCATATTTGGCATCAAAAATAAGTTTCACAAAACCGTCTTTATGCCCGGCAGCACTGGCCTTTCCACTGGCTGAAAACGGGAATTTTCCTACTTTCAGCTCATAGCCGGCTTCCTTCGCTGCCTTTTCTGTCATGCCAACACTTGCCACCTCGGGCGATGTATAGGTACAAGCAGGGATATTGCCATAATTCAGCGGTTCCACATCCATGCCGGCGATTTTTTCGACACAAATAATTCCCTCGACCGATGCCACATGAGCAAGCGCCTGTCCGGGAACAATATCTCCAATAGCGTAGACACCTTCAACCGATGTGCGATAAAATTCATCAACCTTAATCCGGCCCTTTTCAACTTCAACACCGGCTTCTTCCAAACCAATATTTTCAATATTCGGAGCAATTCCAACAGCAGAAAGAACGATGTCAGCTTCAATATTTTCTTCTCCCTTCCTGGTTTTTACAGCTACTTTAACCTTATTCCCCGATGTATCTACACTGGTCACCTCCGAACCAGTCATTACCTTTATGCCGGCCTTCTTGAATGACCGTGCCAGTTGTTTCGACACCTCCTCGTCTTCCAGTGGAACCACATTGTCCAGATATTCAACAAGAGTAACCTTAGTACCAATGGAATTGTAGAAATAAGCAAACTCACTGCCTATTGCACCTGACCCGACAACAACCATCGATTCCGGTTGTTTTTCAAGCGTAAGCGCTTTGCGGTACCCGATAATCTTTTTCCCGTCTTGAGGAAGGTTTGGTAATTCACGGCTACGTGCCCCTGTGGCCAACAAAACATGTTTGGCCTCAACCGTCTCTTTCCCCCCATCAGTTTTTTCAACCTCAACCTTTTTATCCCTGGTTAGTTTTCCTGTTCCCTCAATAACCTCAATTTTATTCTTTTTAAAAAGATACTGTATTCCCTTGCTCATGCCTGCTGCAACTTCCCGGCTGCGTTTGATCATGGCAGAGAAATCAGCATTGGCTTTACCCTCAATACTGATACCATAATCCCCCGCATGCTGTAAGTACTCAAAAACCTGGGCGCTTTTCAACAATGATTTGGTGGGAATACATCCCCAGTTTAGACAAACTCCACCCAGTTCTGCTCTTTCCACAACACCGACTTTCATTCCTAATTGAGAGGCCCTGATGGCAGCAACATAACCCCCGGGGCCACTTCCTATTACTACGAGATCGTAATTCATAATATTTTATCGTTTGATTCTTTATTAGATTATAAAACTAAATAGTCCCTGTCTATAAAAGTAGGAAAAGATTCCTACTTATCATGTGTCTAATGATATTTCATCCGTATAAAATTTATTTATTAAGGTCGAATGGAACTCACATGCAAGAACTTATAATTGTTAAGTTGTTAATATTGTTAGAGTGTTATATGTTTTATCACCTCCTCTAACAATCTATCCTTCAGGATACCATCCGGCCCTTCTACCTTCTCACCTTTCTACCATTACCCCATGCCCATACTTCTGCCCCATGCCCATACTTCTGCCCTTTTACCCTATCACCTTTCAACCTTCACTCTTTGCTCCACGCTCCTTGTCTGATGGTTACTTATATCTAACAATCTAATGTGGCAATCCCTGCCATGCTCGTTCCGAAATTAACATTCGATTATACCTTAAACAATCATTTTTCTGCTTTGTTGAAAAAGCCAGCCAATGCAAATAAAAAAACCGGCTTCCAATAAAAGAAACCGGTATTAAAAGTGGTTTTGACCCGTAGTTTCAAACCCTTCTTTATAGACGGGCACTAACTATAAAAGTTCTTCCAGCTTTTCCTGCAATGCTTCCCCACGAAGGTTTTTCTCAATTATCACGCCTTCTTTGTCGAGCAGCAAAGTGAAAGGAATGGACTGTACACCATACTCATTAGCAACATCGCCTTCCGGATCGTGCAACTGAACCCATGTAATATTATCTTCTTCAACTGCTTCCAGCCATGGTTCTTTTGTTTTGTCAAGTGATACGCCGACAATTTCAAAATCATCACCACTATATTGCTGATAGGCTTTTACCATATTGGGGCTCTCTTCGCGACAAGGTTTGCACCATGAAGCCCAGAAATCAAGGAATACATACTTCCCGTCGAAGTCTTTAAGACTAACTTCGTTTCCTTCGATATCGGTAAGTGTAAAATTCGGAGCTTCTTTCCCAATTTGTATCGCTGTTTCAGCAGCTTTTCTCTTTTTCATGGGTTCCAGAACATCTTTAAGTTCCTGGACATAAGGGTGACCTGGAATATTCTCTTCGAAAGAGGCCAGCAACTCCTCCAGTTCTTCCATCTGCAAAGAATTGGCCATATTCAGAGCAAGAAAAGCACCAACAGCGTTATCGGTATTCTCGAAAACAAAGTTTCGGTAATACTCCTGCTGCGATTGCATAATAGATTGATATTCTGCTGCAAGTGACTGCATCTGTTCCTGATCACCAGATTCCCGGGCAGCCATAAATTCCTGCTGAAGCGACTCAGCCCTGTCCATTGAAGGCACCGAATTGTTAAACTCCATAAATATTTCATTCAGTTTACCTCCAACTATTTCTGCATCCTGCAGATTCTCCAGATTACCTGAAATTTTTATGTTCTCCGGTTCAAGGAAGAAAGCAACAGGCATTCTGTTGTCATTGATTTTAATCAAATGCAACTCCGGATTTTCAACGGTTCCAGAAAACTCAAATGTTCCATCAACAATTTGTGTACTGTCTACAGCCTCAGTTCCGCCTTTTCCAACTTTTTGAAGAACAGCCGTTCCTTCACTAACGCCGTCTATTGTTCCTGACACCGTGTATTCATCTGTTTTACCACAAGATGCCAGTAAAACACCAATTCCTAATAAAAAAGCAATTTTTCTCATAAAATAATCATTATAGTTTTTCAAAGTATTTATTTAACAGCTCCCGTGCAGCAATAAAAGAACTTGTTTCGTCGTTGAGCACCTTTTGCTCGTATTTTTTCAGTTCGTTCCTGATTTTGGGATGCTGATAGAAACTATTCTTCAGTTGTTCGTTTATGGTTTCAAACATCCAATATTTTGCCTGTTCCCTGCGGTTAACTTTAAAGAACCCGTTATTCTTTACCAGTTTCACGTATTCCATAATCATTTCCCAAATCTCCTTCACTCCCTGGTTTAAAAGAGAAGAGACAATTTCAACCCTGGGTGTCCATTCCGAACGCGCAGGCGGAAATAAATGAAGAGCATTTCTGTATTCGGTCTGAGCCAATTTTGCCTTTTGCAGGTTTTGCCCATCCGCCTTATTAATAGCAATGGCATCAGCCATTTCCATAATGCCTCTCTTTATTCCCTGCAGTTCATCACCTGCGCCTGCCAGCATCAGCAACAGGAAAAAATCAACCATGGAATGAACTGCCGTTTCTGACTGTCCGACACCAACTGTTTCAATAAAAATGGTATCGAACCCGGCTGCTTCACATAGAATAATCGTCTCCCTGGTTTTTCGGGCAACACCCCCCAAAGAACCAGCCGAGGGTGAGGGACGAATGTACGCATTTTTTTCGGCCGACAATTTTTCCATGCGTGTTTTATCGCCCAAAATGCTCCCCATCGAACGTTCACTACTGGGGTCAATCGCCAATACAGCTAATTTACCGCCGGCGCCAAGAATATGCATACCCAGTGCCTCAATAAAAGTACTTTTTCCGGCTCCGGGAACACCTGTAATACCAACTCTTATCGATCGGCCAGCGTGCGGTACACACCGTTCTATGATTTGCTGGGCTATTTCCTGATGCTCGGCTTTATTACTTTCAATCATTGTAACAGCGCGGCTCAGGATGGTCACGTCGCCTTTCAGAATTCCCTCCACATATTGTTCTACTGACAATTTTGATCGCTTCCTTCCCAAAAAGCGACGGGCCGCATCGGGATTAACAGAAGGAAGGCTTTCTACGCCTTTATTGACATTAAGTCCCTTATATGAAGGATCGTTTTCTATATGTTTGTATCCATCCCGGATATTCATCAGTATAAAATTAGTCTAAGTTATTGGTCTGATGGAACTCGCATGATTGAAGGTTATACATGTTCTTTAGTGACAAACCCTGTCATGCTCGTTTCATCAGTATAAAATTTACTTAAGTTATTGGCCTAATCAAACTCGCATGCAAAACTTTCAATTGTTAAGTTGTTAATGTTGTTAGAGTGTTATATGTTTTATCACATCCTCTAACAGTCTAACAATCTATGCTCCATGCCCTGTGCTTCATGCTACCATCCTGCCCTTTTACCCTCTTACCTTTACTCCTTGCCCAATGCTCTATACACTATTCCCGTGCTTCTGCCTGTCAAACTTCTGCCTGTTGATTACTTATATCTAAAAATCTAATGATCTACTATGGCAATCTTTCCCATGCTCGTCTCAAATTTAATTTTAAGGGGTAATGGAACACTTCCCGATTTTTCGGGACTCGTTTCATCATCCAAATAAAATAAAAATTGTATTCAACTCCACGCATCTGCGCAACAAAACTACCTAACAACCGTTCCGCTCAATCTCAACAACAATGTACTTCGCTTTGGATCGTTTGAGTAAACCGTTACGGATTTGTTTTGACGCCCACTCATCCCTCTCGAATTGAATTGTGCCACAATTTTGGTACTTTCGCCCGGGCTAATAACAGTTTTGTCAGGCTGGATGGCGGTACAACCACATGAAGCTCTGATTTTACGAAGAATAAGATTCGATTTCCCCTTGTTGGTGACAATAAAAGCATGCGAAACTTTTTCACCCTGCTTTATCTCGCCAAAATCGAAAACTCTGTCGTCTATCTCAATAACTGGTGCATTGGCCATTTGTTCTTCCGACCATTTAGAATAATCTTCTTCAATGGTTGCACTAACACTTAATCTGTTTCTATGATTAGATTCCCCGTTCATCTTCAGATAAACCTGGTCGACAACAAATCCCCAATCGTCTTTAACCTCAGCATCGTAAGTAGCAACAATTTTACCCTTCTGATCAGGTTCAAGTGTTTCCGGCTCCATTCTGATCTTTAAATGTTCAGGTACCCGCTCGAACTCAATTTTCACAGGACTGTCAGATGTATTGATCATTTCCAGCTCTTCGGTTTTTACTTCTTCGGGAGCTATGCGTGTAAAGGACAAATGAGCTGTTTTTAAACGGACAGGCCCAATTGCCCGTGGATATATATCCTCAATGGTTTTTTCCCGGGGAAGTACCTTTCCGGTTATTCTCAGAACGATGGTTGACGCCTCCCCGTTCGTGTAAACTATTATCGATTTGTTAAAGTTTCCTGGACGATTGCGCGGATCGAAAGTTACCTTAACGTAGCCCGATTTTCCCGGCTGCACCGGTTGACGTGTCCAGTCAGGACTTGTACAACCACAGGAAGCCCTTACGTTATGAACAATCAGAGGCTGTTCCCCTGTATTTTTAAAGTTAAATGTATGGGTCACCTTGCCCTTGTCTTCCTTTATTTCTCCAAAATCAAAAATCTTCTCTTCAAATTCAGCATTTGGTTTGGATGGCTGGCCAAAGGCTGTAACACCCAAAGTCCCCAGCATCAAAATCAAAAAAAGCTTATTCATTTTCATATTCATCAGTATAAAATTAGTCTAAGTTATTGGTCTGATGGAACTCGCATGATTGGAGTTTATACATGTTCTCTTGTGACAAACCTTGTCATGCTCGTTTCATTAGTATATAATTTACTTAAGTTATTGGCCTGATGGAACTCGTCCCGATTTTTCGGGACTCGCTTTAAGAGTCAGACTCAATGATTATCTACAAAGCTAACAATATTTTTATTTCTCCATATTTTTCTAAAATCATGCCAGAATCTTCCGTCTTAAAGTGAAATATTTCAATACAACCTGATTTCCGCAAGGATTTTAGTTTTCTTGCTTAACCATGAGTCAGGCACTTTTACTTCCTCACATAAAGCACTATCTTTGCTTTTCGCCCTGACGGAACAAATCCATGGGCCAGTTTTTTAATACCGGCGTCGCTTCAAAGATATATTCAAAGATATACGCCAGTGTTGACAAAGATATATGAATGAGTGCGGTATAAAAAGCATACTTTTGTTAAAATCAAGGCGTTTTAAATTTTTGTACCGGAGTTAACTCGTTGTTAATGACGATGCAAAAATTTAAAACAACACAGAGTTTGGCAACAAAGATGCTTTTTAGATCGGGCTCATATATGAATACAACAGACATGGAAGAGATAAAAAATCGAATCAAAGAACTGACAAAAAAACATCTTGAACAAATCATCAAAGACAGACGATACCTTCATCAGCACCCCGAATTGTCGTTCGAAGAGTTTAATACATCAGCATATATAGCCTCCCGGTTAAAAGAAATGGGTATTCCTTTCCGCGACAAAGTTGCGGGAACAGGAATCATAGCTACCTTAAAAGGGAAAAGTGAGGGCAAAGTAATTGCACTAAGGGCCGATATGGATGCCCTCCCCATTCAGGAAGAAACCGGCCTCCCTTTTGCTTCGGCTAACAAAGGCATCATGCATGCCTGCGGACACGATGCTCACAGTGCCGTTTTACTTGGTGTTGCGCATATTTTAAATCATCTGAAAGAAAAGTGGGATGGAACCGTTTTACTGATATTTCAGCCGGGAGAGGAAAAATTCCCGGGCGGTGCCAGCTTGTTGCTTAAAGAGGGTGCCCTTGATCATCCCAGGCCCGGGCTTGTCATTGGGCAACATGTATTGCCGGATATGCCGGCCGGGCATGTGGGTTTTAAACCGGGCATGTACATGGCTTCGGGCGATGAAGTCTATCTTACCGTTCACGGACAGGGCGGACATGCAGCTTTGCCACATACACTTAACGATACCATCTTAATCGCCTCCCACATTATCGTGGCCCTGCAGCAAATAGTATCGCGCATGGTACCGGCCAATATTCCAACAGTGCTTTCCTTTGGCCGTATTGAAGGTTTGGGAGCAACCAATATTATTCCCGAAAAAGTTGAGATTGCCGGCACTTTACGTACCATGAACGAAACATGGAGAGAAAAAATTCAGGAACTCATAAGAAAAATTGCAGAAGGAACCGCCACCTCAATGGGAGCTCATTGCGCGGTGGACATCAAGCACGGCTATCCGGTGGTGCATAACCACGAAGAATCCACAAAAAAGGCAATTTCACTGGCCAAAAATTTTCTCGATGAAGAAAGTGTTAAAGATATGGACATACGCATGACGGCCGAAGATTTCGGCTATTACACGCATCAATTCCCTTCGGTTTTTTACCGCTTTGGTGTAAAACAGAGAACAGGGAAAACAGGTGCTTTGCATACTCCGCAATTTAACCTCAACGAAGAAGCCATGGAAACTGCCACCGGACTTCTGGCATGGTTGGCGGTCAACTTTTAGATGAATCCGTTACTCAACAGAAAGTCAGATTTTTAGATTTAAGATACAAGACAAATCTCATGGTGCTGATGATTTGCTTTTTAAGTCATAAATGCTTCTTATAGAGCAGACTTAATCATTATCAATTTTTAACCTTTAACAATCACTGTTTTTTATAACTTTGTATGTTTTACAACATTGTTATAGAACATAAACGGGAAAATGGGGACAAAAAAAGGGACACTTCGCGAACCTACCATCAAAGACATACCTCAACTATATGATGTCTTAACACCGGAAGAGCAGGAATATCTATTGGCCAACCATACAACCATCAAATACCGAAAAAACCAGATCATCTACCAGGAAGGAGAGCGGCCTACAGGTTTGCTCTGCATTGGTTCCGGTAAGGTCAAAATTTACAAGGAAGGCATGATGGGACGCGAACAGATAGTCAGGATGGCCAGCGGACCTGGATTTATCGGTTACCGTGCCCTTTTTGCAGACGAACGTCACATTGCATCGGCCGTGGTTTTTGAGCCCTGCGTGATCTTTCATGTGGCAAAAGATGTTATCATGAAGCTGATGAAATCGAACAACGACCTGTGCATGAACATTATCAAATCGTTTGCCACAGAACTTGGATTTGCCAGGTTCCGAACCGTCTCTCTTACACAAAAACACATTCGTGGCCGCCTGGCCGAAAGCCTTCTTGTTTTGCGCGATATATACGGCTACGAAGAAGACAATTGCACGTTAAGCATCTATTTGTCGCGCGAAGATCTGGCCAACTTTTCGAATATGACGGCATCAAATGCCATCCGAACCCTGACAGCCTTTGCAAAAGAAAAATTACTGACGGTTGATGGCCGCATTATTCGTATTCTCGATGAACAAAAACTGGAAAGAATATCAAGATTGGGCTGATTTAATAGATGGTTAGATTATTAGATGTTAGATTGTTAGATTGTTAGTACCTTATCTCTAATTTTGTTGTATTTTTTGGCAAAATATTTTTTAAAACTTTCTGTAGCTCTTTATTGGCAAGTATTACAGAAGAGAATATTTTTATTCATTTTTGAATGACCTCTTTGTTTCTGGCTTGTCCAGATTAGGTCATTGGTCATTATTGATCATTGATAATTGGTCATTGATAATTGGTCATTGATAATTGATATTAATGCTCTGTCACCGCTCCGCGGTTTTAGTATTTTTAACCCTATATCAGCAGCTAATAGCCGCAGAGCGGCGACAGAACGGTAGAATTATGTAAAAAAACAAAAAGCTGCGGAGCTGCGACAGATAATGTATAAATTTGTTTGGTTCTGGCTTTTCCAGGTTAGAGTTTTTACCTGACTATTGTTGTTTGAAAACCAGGACAAACAATGGCAAGGTTATTCCCTGTAATAGACTCTCGCTACACGCCGTGAAATACTTGTCAGAATTTCATAAGGGATCGTATCCAGCTGACGCGCAAGATTGGTAAGCGGATAATCATCGCCAAACACGATAACTTCATCTCCCTCTTCGGCATTTATATCGGTAAGATCGATCATACACATATCCATACAGATGTTTCCCACAATAGAAGCCAGTCTGCCATTGACCATCATTTTTCCGCGCCGGTTACTCAAATGGCGGTTCAACCCGTCGGCATAACCAACGGGAACAATTCCGATCCTCCCGTCGCGCATCAGTGACCCTGCCCGGTTATAACCTATTGTATCATAGGCAGCCACAGGTTTTATCTGGGAAATATATGATTTCAAAGTCACTACATTTTGCAAATCTTCAATCTCTCCTGCGCCAAAGCCATAGAGTCCTATCCCGAGTCGTACCATATCGAACTGCGCTTTGGGGAAACGCTCTATGCCGCCACTGTTAAGAATGTGCATCCAGAAATCCGTATTCAACGCAATTTTGATTTTCCCGCATATCTGTTTAAACAACGAAATCTGACGCCAGGTAAATGCATCATGAGTTTCATCATCGCTTCCTGCCAGATGAGAAAACACCGATTTCACTTTCAGGGAAGGCATTTTTTTAAGTCGCGATACAAGTTCGTCGATCTCACTGTCCAGGAATCCCATGCGATTCATCCCCGTATCGATTTTAATATGCACCGGTACCTGACCTGCTTCTGTCGCTGCAACAGAATAAAACGCTTCCAGAACCCTGAAATTATATATCTCGGGTTCCAGATTGTATTCGAGCATTTGTCCGAAGCTCTTTTCTTCAGGGTTCATCACAATTATCGGGATGCTAATTCCGGCTCTCCTCAGTTCCATTCCCTCATCGGCAAAGGCTACTCCCAGATAGTCCACGTTCTGGTGTTGGAGGGCAGATGCAATCTCGTAAGAACCGCTTCCGTAAGAAAAGGCTTTTACCATTGCAAGAACCCTGGTTTCACGATTCAACAGACGGCGGTATTGGTTCAAATTATGTATCAGGGCATCCAGATTAATTTCCATAACAGTAGCATGACGCTTCAGTTCCAACCACTGAATGATGCGTTCAAACGAAAACCGTCGCGAACCCTTTACAAGTATCGCCTCGCTACTGAAATGAAAAGACGGAAGGACATTCAACAATTCACCTGTTGTTTCAAAAAAGCTGGCATCGCCTCCAAACAAATCGGAATGTCGTAACAATGCGGGCCCCACACCAATAAACCGGTCAATCCCCTTTTCATTTATCAGCCCGGCAACAAGCGGATAAAGCTCATCCTCGGGCAAACCTGTTTGAAGGAGATCGGAGAGAATAACAGTTCTGCTGATTCCCTTTTTTCTGCTTTGCTGTGCAAGGAAGTCAAGAGCCATTTCAAGTGAAGTAACATCGGCATTATAGGTGTCGTTGATAAGAAGATTATGATTGATGCCTTCTTTTTGCTCGAGCCGCATGGCAACAGGCATTAATGATGCTGCCCTTTCGGAGATAACATCGGGAGAATATCCCCGGTGTAAAAGAAACAGGGCGACGGGAAGAATATTTTTCCACACTCACTCTGTCTGTAAAAGGTATTTCCAAACAAAAAAGTTGTGTCACCATATTTCAGTGTCAACTTTTTATGATCATCCAGGTCGGTTTCTTCTAATAACTGAAGGGTTACGCCATCGCTCCGCCCCCATGAGAGCAATTGCTTTTCGGGATAACATCGCCTGATGGTCTCATCCACCAAGGGCTGATCGGCACCGTAAAAGATAGTGGCGACATTCTTAAACAGAACCAGTTTCTCCTTCAGCTTTTCTTCCAGCGAGGAAAAATTCTCCTGATGAGCCTGTCCCAGTGTTGTAAACAATCCCATCCCGGGGCGAATGATATTCTCCAGTCGTTCCATCTCGCCAGGTTGAGAAATGCCCGCCTCAAATATTCCAATTTCAGATTGAGCATTCAGCTGCCAGAGGGAAAGCGGAACTCCAACCTGACTATTGTAGCTGCGTGGAGACCTTGCCACAAAAATATCGTTGCCTGTCATTTGCGTAATCCACTCTTTAACGATGGTCTTTCCGTTGCTACCGGTAATAGCCAACACGGGAATTGTAAACTGCCGGCGGTGGTATGCCGCTACATCCTGCAATGCTTTTAACACATCCGGGACTTCAATCCAATTGGCGCGTTCTTTCAGATCGGAAGGAATTTTTCCTTCTTCCACAACAAAATTACTTACTCCTCTCTCGAAAAGCTGGCGGAGGAATTGATGACCGTCGTGCCTGCTTCCTTTCAATGCAAAAAACAAGCCTTCGGAAGCTTCGTAAACAGAACGGCTGTCGATAAACAACCTTGAAATCCGGGATTCAACGTTCATCGACAATCTGCCTTGACATGCTTCCTCAATTTGCCGGGGGGAGTATGTAATCATTTCTTAAGATATTTTTGATAACAAGCTCTGCAAACAGCCTCATAAGCTTCGTCGGCACCCACTTCCACCAGCTTGTCACTGGAAGTTTTGCGTAAAGAATATTGAGCCAGATCGCCACAATGCATACAAATGGCATGAACCTTTGTTACATATTCGGCGCTGGCCAATAAAGCAGGCATCGGCCCGAAAGGGTTTCCCCTAAAGTCCATATCAAGACCCGCTACAATTACCCTGATGCCCTGATTGGCCAATTGGTTGCAAACGCTTGTGAGGCCGTTATCGAAGAATTGCGCTTCATCGATTCCCACCACGTCTACATCGCTGCTCAAGAACAAAATATTACCGGAACTTTCGACAGGTGTGGAACGAATACTATTAGCATCGTGCGATACCACTTCTTCGTCGCTATACCGGTTGTCAATTAAAGGTTTAAATATCTCGACACGCTGACGGGCAATACGCGCACGCCGAAGCCGTCGAAGCAACTCCTCGGTTTTACCCGAAAACATTGAACCGGCAATAACTTCTATCCATCCGCGTTTTTCTGATTTATCAACCTTGTTTTCAAGAAACATTAAAAGAAAAATTTATTTTAGCATTGCAATCACTACATTTGCAAATGTAACGAAAAATGGGCCTCAAGCTATTATGGAAAAAGATGCTCTTATAGAAATCATTCTTCATGACCTGAACGAAGTTGAAACACTGGTAAAATCATTTAAAGGGGAAACCTCTGTTTCAAAGGCATTCTACCGTCTTACCCGAAACAAACTAAACAGTGTTTTTGAAGAAATTGAGATGCTGGAAGAGATTGCCGGTTCGTCTTCGGAAACAACAAAAACTTCATCCAAATATACAGAAAAAAAGGAACAGGATTATTTTGATGTTGAAGAAAATACAACAAACGCAAAGACGAACAACTCGGCAAATAAAGAAGAAATTTCAGATGCACCATCAGAAGACAAGAATGCAGAAAAGTTAAATACATCTGAAAAATTTGTGCCGCAACCTTCTTCACCGGAAGAAAAAAAGGCAAAAGAACCTGTTTCTGATAATGTGACAGAAGAACAGCTGCAAAAAAATACAGCACCTGCTGAAAAGAGGCAGACACAAGACAAAGAACATAACGAAAAAGCGTTATATAAATCAGAAAAAAGCCGCCCCGAAACACAACAACAAAGGAACGATAACGTTATTCATCCGGGGAAAGAACAAAAAAAGACAATAAAGTATTAGGGGAAAAACTGGTGACCAACAAAGCTTCCTTTAATGAGCATATTGCCAGAAAACAACCCGAAAACAAGAAAAAACGTTCTTTAACATCACCTCCCATCAGTGATATCAGGAAAGCCCTGGGAATAAACGACCGCTTCTTTTTTCAGCGGGAATTGTTTGGCGGAAATGGCGATCTGATGAACCAGACACTCGATCAACTTAACCAGATGAACGGCATCGATGATGCGAGGAACTTCCTGTTGGCCAATTTCAGCTGGGATTCCGAAAACGAGGCTGTTATTCGTTTCATGGAACTGGTCGAACGCAGGTTTCTATAAAAAATCATAAAGCAAGGTAATCATTCGCTAAAGCTATGGATTACAAAAAATACACAAAACAATAAAAATGCCGGGTGAAAATCCAACAAACGCAAAAACAGGAAAACTTTTCGTTGTCCCTACTCCCATCGGTAACCTGGAGGACATAACATTCAGGGCGGTTCGAATCCTGAAAGAAGTTGATTTTATTCTTGCAGAGGACACCCGTATATCAGGCAAATTATTGAAATATTACAGCATAGAAACCAGGATGTATGCCCATCATAAGTTTAACGAACACACAGCCACAGAAAAAGTAACACAACGTTTGTTAAATGGTGAAACAGCAGCCCTGATCTCCGATGCCGGTACACCTGCCATATCAGACCCCGGATATCTGGTGGTTAAAAAATGCATCGATGCCGGAATCGGGGTGGAATGTTTGCCCGGTGCCACAGCTTTCGTGCCGGCTCTGGTAACAGCCGGATTACCAAACGACCGGTTTTGTTTCGAAGGATTCCTCCCGGTTAAAAAAGGGCGACAAACACGACTCGAGTCACTTGCCAACGAAGCAAGGACAATGATATTTTACGAATCGCCGCACCGGCTGGTAAAAACACTGAAACAACTCGGAGAAAAACTCGGCCATAACAGAGAAGCGGCAGTTTGCAGGGAGATTAGTAAAATACATGAAGAGACCCGGCGTGGTGGTCTTGAAGAACTGGAAAAACACTACAACTCGCACCCGCCAAAGGGAGAAATTGTTTTGATTGTAAGCGGAACGAAATAGCTAAATTTAAATGAGTATCTTAAATTTACTCTAAAATCTATAATCTAATGAACGCCATGAAGAAAACATTGCTAATAGTTCTGACCTTGCCGCTGCTTTGGCAATGTCAGCAAGGGCCCAGCCGGGAAGAGTTAATAGAACAAAAAGATTCGCTGGCAAAGATGGCTGCATTGAAAGACACCCAAATGAATCAGATGGTGAACACGATTGGTGAAATTGAGGCCACCCTGAGGGTAATCAAAGAAAAAGAAAAAATTATTGCCCTGAAAGCCAGGGAAGGTGAAACCGAAGGCGATGCTGCTGAGCAAATCAATGAAGACATTCGTCTGATCTATGATCTGATGGTTCAAAACAAAGAACGAATTGAATCGCTGGAACAGCAACTGAAACGTTCGGGCATCGAAACCAACCGCCTGAAAAAACTGGTAGAAAGCTTGCAACAAGAATTGCAGGAAAAAAATCAGGAGATAAAAGAACTAAACGAGCTGCTGAAAGAAAAGAATGCCGAGATTGATGACATGAACTATGCTCTGACCGATATGGAGATAGCTCTTGACTCCATTAAAGAGGTCAACGCACAAACCAGGGCACAGCTTGAAGCAACCAAAGACGATATGTACAAAGGCTATTATGCCATTGGCACAAGGAGCGAACTGAAAGAAAAAGACATCATCGATTATGAAGGATTTTTGTTTTTTGGAAAAACACAATTGTTGAAGGACAACTTTGAAAAAGCCTACTTTGCCGAAATTGATACCCGAACCACCGACAGTATTGAGCTTTTCCAAACCAATGTAAAAATTCTCACCTCCCATCCTGAAGATTCATACAAATTGAATGAACAGGAAAACGGGAACCAGGTTTTGGTAATTGATGACAAAGAAGGTTTCTGGAGTATTTCTAAATATCTTGTTGTTCAGGCTAAATAGTTTCCGTCTATAAATTACGCTAAAGTTGTTTCTGATCATGTGTCTGTTCAGAAAGTGTCATTTACAAGGCTTGCGAAGTCCGAAAATACGGAGTTTACTCATCGTAAATGAGTAATTTTCGGAAGAGCGTAACGCAGTAAATGGCACCTTATGGACAGACACTAAATAGTGCGTGTCTATAAACTTGCAAAAATTTTCACAATATGTGTGTCGGATAACCGAATACAATATAAACCACGGCCCCTCGGAAATTTTTTTCTGCAGGGGCCGGATCATTTTAAACAAATTTTGCAATGGCCTACAAACATCTCTTTTTTGATCTTGATCACACCATCTGGGATTTCCATACCAATCAGATTATTACGCTCAGGCAACTTTTTGAGCAATACAAGCTTGGAAAGTATTTCCGCGATTTTGACGATTTTTTTGAACAGTATATGCCCGTTAACCTTGGATTGTGGCATGACTATCAATATGGGCGCATTCCCAAAAGAGACGTGAAGGTAGGTCGGTTTTACAAAACTTTCCTGCAGGCAGGACTGGATGATATGAAGATCGCCGAAAAATTTGCCGACGACTTCGTACATGGTAATTCGCTTCAAACCAATGTTATCCCACATACTTTCGAAGTTCTTGACTACCTGAAAAGAAAGAAATATCACCTGTATATTATTACCAACGGATTCAGAGAAGCACAGCACACAAAAATGGAGCGCAGCGGTTTAACACCCTATTTTGAAAAAACTTTCATATCTGAAGACATCGGGGCAAGTAAACCTCATCGCCGCTTTTTTGAACATGCCATAAAAAGTGTTAATGCAAAAAAGACTGAAAGTCTGGTAATTGGTGACAGTCTTGAAAACGACATCAAAGGGGCGCGCGAATTCGGCCTCGATCATGTATTTTTCAATCCGGAAGGGACCCCTCATAAAGAAAAGGTATTCAAAGAAATAAATTCCCTGAAAGAGCTGATGAATTGGCTTTAAAAATGCTTCAGAATGGCGCTTCTCTGTCAAAGCCCGAAGGTGGCGGAGAATCAAAACCACCTGATAAATTGTTGTTTCCTGTTGTTGCCTCCTCTTCTTCCTCGTTCATTTTGGAGCTGAATGTCATGGGCGAACCGGCAGCATTAGCTGTGTCATATCCCGTTCCGGCAGAGGGTAATCCCTGTAGTTCCGGGTCTTCGAAGCGTGCCAGTTCCTTACGGAAACGCAGGCGTACATCACCGGTTGCTCCGTTACGATGCTTTGCGATAATGATTTCGGCCATACCTTCAAGCGAATATCCGTCAGCATCCTGGAACATACCATAATACTCCGGCCGGTGAATAAACAACACCATATCGGCATCCTGTTCAATGGCTCCCGATTCACGAAGGTCGGCCAATTGCGGACGTTTCCCTTCGAGTCCCGAGCGGCTCTCTACGCCACGATTCAACTGTGACAATGCAAGAATTGGCACATCGAGTTCTTTGGCCAACCCTTTTAAAGAACGCGAAATCATACTCACCTCCTGTTCGCGGCTGCCTGGGTTCATACCGGAAGCACTCATCAGCTGCAGATAGTCAATAATAACAACTTGTATGTCGTGTTGTTTTTTTAACCGGCGACATTTTGCCCGCAACTCAAAGATGGTTAAACCCGGGGTGTCATCCACATAAATAGGTGCACCCATCAGCGCATGTATTTTTGAATCAAGCTGTTCCCATTCGAAAGGTGCCAGATTCCCGTTTTTAATTTTTTCACCGGGTATCTCCGTTTCGGAAACAATCAAACGGTTCACCAGCTGAATATTGGACATCTCAAGTGAAAAAAAGAGCCACAGGCTGTTGATGCGTAACAGCCATATTCCGTGCCATCGACAACACAAAAGCAGTCTTTCCCATGGCGGGACGTGCTGCAATGATAACCAGATCAGAAGCCTGCCATCCCGATGTAATCCGGTCGAGTGCGGTAAAACCCGAGGGAACTCCGCTCAATCCGTCTTTTCGTTTGCCGGCTTCACGAATCCGGTCAATCGATTCCTGAATTACCGGATCAATCTGGGTCACTTCCTTCTTCATTGTCCCCTGCGAAAGGAGGTAGAAGCTGTTCTCCGCTTCGTCCAGCAGATCATTTACATCAATGGATTCATCGTAAGACCGGGTTTGCAGATCGCTGGAAATACGTATCATCTCGCGCTGAAGATACTTCTGCCATATAATGCGCGCATGATATTCAATATGAGCGGCCGAAGCTACACGGCTGGTCAGTTGCGAAATATAAAATGCACCGCCAACCTCCTCCATCTTGTCCATCTTCTTTATCTCCTCGGTAACCGTGAGGATATCAATTGGCTGCTCATGAAAAAACAGATTTGAGATGGCCTGAAAAATATGCTGATGGGCTTCCTTATAGAAGCATTCGGGTTTCAGCAGTTCAGAAACTGCTATAAATGCATCCTTCTCCAGTAACAACGCCCCTAAAACGGCCTCCTCCAGCTCAATGGCCTGAGGCGGCATCTTCCCCATTTCGGCATCAATCTGTGCAGGTGTTTTCCGATTAGATTTGTTGTTCCCGTAATTTTTCTGAGCCATGTTAACCTGTTTTTTCCAAGGATGGAAGCAGTTAATAATTGTTAGTCAACGCATTGATTATTAGCTCATTCACAAACCAGAGCCAAAGAACAACAAAGTTAGGAAATTTTTTGGTGGAAACACAAATGACCAAACTCTAATAAACACAGTACCTTCAGGAGCCATTTGAATGCAACCGGTTGATAGCTGGAAAATTGTAGAATGTGTTAAAACTTATAACATTTCCTACCTCATCATTACCTTCTTAAAAAACTGTCCTGCACGGGTTGGCGTATAATCCCAGTCTTTGATAAGTTGAGGCGACCAGTCGGGGTCGAAAACCCAAACGACGTAAGATATCCCTTTTTCAGAAAAATAATCGGTTAATGTTTCTCCGTACTCTTCATCTCCAAGGCAAGGGATATGAGCCCCTTTCTGATCGGGATACATGTAGCCCACTTCGGTTGCTATGACCGGATAATTATCTGCCACAAAACCAAAATCACGCTCCCACTGGGGAACCCAGGGCTGTTCACGTTTCTGTGGATAAGGGTGACTGACATAAGCAATCCCTTCCACCGGCAACGGATCATTCATGACGGGAGTAAGATCATAGGCCCAGTTGAATCCGGCAACAAGAGGTACGGCATGCGGATTGTTGGCACGCACCACGGCAATAATGTCCACCAGAATATCGCTCCACTGCTCCCAGGTCAATGTTCCCAGTTCCCCATTGTAAGTGGTAGGCTCATTGAATATTTCATAAAGTGCAACAGCAGGTTCGTCTTTATATCTTCGACTAATGGTGTACCAGAAACGGTAAGTTTCGCGGATGGAAGTATCGTACATCTTATGCTGAAACAGTCCGGTGCGCAAATTACCAATGGAATGCCAATCGATAATTACATACAACCCGGCATCTTTGGCCCATTCAATACCCTGATCCAGCAATTCCAGATATTCATCCTGCCCCCTTTCACGCCAGGCAGCAGGGTGCACAGGCAAACGTACAATATTGGCACCCCAGGCGGCTACCTCATTGAAAATATCGGCTTTCCACTGCCCTTCTTTTACAAGGCGGTCGGGGTCTGCAATATTCAAACCCTTAAAAATAACAGTTTCGCCTGTTTCATTAACAAACTTATTGCCATCAACAGAGATGCGGGAAAATACATTTTCCTGAGCCGAAACCGAGGCGAATAATATCAGGAAAAATACATTCAGAAAAAAGAGCTTGGTTTTCATAGTATAAAATTTGTTTTTTAAAAGGTCGAATGCCTGCCGGAAGGCAGGACAGACAGGGAACTCGTCCCGATTTATCGGGACTCGTTTCATGGTTATAATTTGATAGATTTGATGAACATCTAATAAAATGATTCATATAATCTTGATATACTTCATTTTAACAAATACAACCTTTTAACCACAAGCAATTGGGTCGCTACGTATTGTAAAGGTTTAACGGATTGCTGACAAACAAAGTGTATCAAAAACACTTTATCAAATATAAACATTTTCTATCATAAAATGCGATAACCTTTTCAAAAAACATATCTTTAACCAGGAAAATCAATAATCAATTTTTATTTTTCAAAAGAGAACAACCACTTCAGCAATTCTGGTTCGCTGAAGGCAGCATCCCAGCTGTTATGATTGGCATAGGGATAAAATGTGTACCGGGTATCCACATTGCATTTCTTCAACACATCATATACCTGTCTTGAATAAATCGATGGTACCACATCATCCATTCCTCCATGAAAAAACCATACAGGCACATGACAATAGGTTTGAACCAGATCAGGGTTATGCCCCCCACAAACAGAAATAGCTGCAGCATATTTTTCCGGCCACCGATAAAGAAACTCAAGAACACCTATCCCTCCCATTGAAAGCCCAATGATATAAGCCCGTCTTGAATCTACCTGACCGGAAACCGTGAACTCTTGAACCAACTGATTCACCAACAATGAAGGCCAGGGAGCAGAATCTCCCAGAGGGAACCAAAACTCCCAAATTCCTTCGCTGTTTTGTTTCTTAACACGGTTGGTCCACATAATATCGGGCGGACACTGGGGAAAAATAACGATGACATCCTGTGTGGGAGTCCCATTCTCATCAACAAACAAGTCGGCTCCATGGATAAGTTGCCTTTCATTATCAAGTCCCCTTTCACCAGCTCCGTGCAAGAACAGCACCAGCGGATACTTTTTGTCCGGTATCATGTCTTTTGGATAAAGAATTCTGTATTTCAAGGTGTCACCATCCCGGAAATACTCTTTTCTTTGGTATTGGCTGTAAATATCCTGAGCTGAGACAGACCCGGTGCAGTCCAGAAGGACAAGAGCAATAAATAAAGTTTTCGATAGTCGTAGCATATTCTATTAAATCCAGTATTAATCTTTAAAGAGTGTCTGTCCATTAAGTGCCATTAACTGTGTTACGCTCGTCCGAAAATTACTCATTTATTGTAAAAATCTTTGTGAGCTCACGGACAAGTACTAATCAGACCCCGATCCTTATACTTTTGAATAAAATGCTGATCCAGCTCTTTTGAGTCGTTATACTTCTCCCTGAGTTCCTGAAGTTTCTCTTTCAGTTCTATTACCACCTGCTCATAAGCCGGATCGTCATAGACATTATTCAGTTCCATGGGATCGTTCCTGCGATCGTACAATTCCCACTCATCAATGTCGTAATAAAAATGGGCCAGCTTATAATCTTTGGTAACAATACCATAATGCCGCTTTACCATGTGGAAGCCGGGATATTCATAATAATGGTAATATACTGCATCGCGATCCCATTCTTCGAAGTTTCCTTCCAGTAAAGGCATGAGACTTTCTCCCTGCATGTCGTCGGGTGCCTCAATTCCGGCGGCTTCTAAGAATGTCTGGGCGAAGTCGAGGTTTTGCACCATTTCATCTGTCGCAGAGCCAGGCTCTATTTTTTCTGGCCACCTGATCAGCAATGGTGTTCTGAACGATTCTTCGTAAATAAAACGCTTGTCGAACCAGCCATGCTCACCCAGGTAAAATCCCTGGTCGGATGTATAAACCACTATAGTGTTTTCACTAAGACCGTTTTCATCGAGGTAATCGAGCACACGTCCCACATTCTCGTCGACAGAAGCAATACATGCCAGGTAATCCTGCATATACCGCTGATATTTCCACCGCATGAAAGCAGAGTCGTTCATGCTTGGGTACATCTTCTTAAATTCCTCGTTTACGGGGCCATACACAGCATCCCACTGTTCTCTTTGTGCTTCGGTAAAACGGTCATATTTGCTTTTAAAAACATTAAATCCCCATTCGTTCATTTCTTCAATTCCCAGGTCTTTTGCCACCTCAGGATAAATTTTGTTGTCAGCAGAAATGGTCATGTGTTTCAGCAGATTCATTTCAGCTTCGCGTGCGGCAGTCCCTCTTCCTTCATAGTCATCGAAAAGTGTCTCGGGCTCGGGAAATGTGCGCCTGGTAAATTCTTTGTAATGACGTGGGGCAGGAAACCATTCACGATGCGGAGCTTTGTGCAGATAAAACAACATGAACGGGTCTTCTTCCCTCCGACGGTTCTCCAGCCAGTCGAGTGTTAAATCAGTAATAATATCGGTCACATACCCCTGAATGGTAGTATCGCCATTATTGGTGATAAATTCAGGATTGTAGTAATCTCCCTGTCCCGGAAGAATCTTAAATTCGTCAAAACCTTTGGGATTGTTCCCAAAATGAAGCTTGCCGAACATGGCTGTCTGATAACCTTGCTCGTGCAAGATTTGCGGAAATGTTATATTAGTGGTATCAAAAGGAAAGATGTTATCGATTTTCCCGTGAATGTGCGTATGCTTACCTGTCAGAATAGTGGCCCTTGAAGGCGCACAAATAGAATTGGTCACCGATGCATTGGTAAAAAGCATGCCTTCCCTTGCAAGTCGGTCAATATTCGGTGTTTCAATCAGCTTATTGCTGTAGGCACTAATGGCCTGATAGGCATGATCATCAGACATAATGAAGACAATATTAGGCCTTTCGTCCTGTTTTTCAGCTTTGCTACATGAAACGGCCAGGGAACAGAGTATCCCTGTTGAAGCCATAATACCTGCTCGCGATAAAGAATTTATTTTCATGGGTATACAATTTATTTAATGCGTGTCTATACAATAGATCGTTAGATCGTTAGATTTTTAGATGCAAGATACAAGATATAAGATGATTTTTATATCGTTGAAAATATGCACTTTAGCAAACATCACGCTTTAATCACAAGCAATTGCTTTGCAGCGTATTACAAAAATTTATAAACACTCATAAAAATTTTACAATATGCATGTCTGCCCAGAAAGTGCCGGTTGCAAGGCTTGCGAAGCCGCCAAAATTGCAGTTTACTTTTCGTAAATAAATATTTTGGCAGCAAACGTAACACAGACAAATGGTACTTTATGGTCAGACACTATTTAAATTATTAACCTAACCTGGACAGGCCAGAACCAAACAGGTCATTCAAAATTGAATAAAAATATTCCCTTCTGTAATGCTTTCCAATAAAGAGCTACAGAAAGTTTTAAAAAATATTTTGCCAAAAAATACAACAAAATTAGAGATAAGGTACTAATGGTACTCATATTTAAAGATTTTCACTGCT
>NZ_AHZV01000292.1 GCF_000250735.1 Anaerophaga thermohalophila str. Valhall | reverse complement strand
AAATTGTATGTTAGCTTCTGTGGCTATACCCGCATCCATCACAATAACAGGCCGTTTATGACGATATCCGGCTTTCTTGTCCAGATTTGTCACAATGTTTTCCAGCGTTGCACTATCGGCGGTATTTCCCTGAAAAATATCCGAGTATTTCAGAAAACCTTCTGTATTGACTACTAAAGCCAGAACAATGAGTTTGGCATCGCGGCGCTTTTCCTTGCTTCGACCAAATTTAGCAAGCTGACTCTTTTTCATTTGACCTTCAAAATATGTATTGGTCAGATCATACAAAATAATGGTGTCTTCAAGGTTAAAAAGTTCATTGGTACAACGAGAAAGATGGTTCTCAAGGCCTTCTTTCTCCTTGTATAATTTATGGGCAATCCTGTACAATTTGTCTTTAGTGAGCTTTTCCTTGTTATAGCCGGTCAGCTCACAGACCGATGAATTTTCTTTTATCCACGAGACGGTTTTATATTCCGATGCCGGGTAAACAGCACGACTGATTACATGTGTGGCCGCAAGATTGATATCTTCATCTGACCACTGACGCGAGCGAAGAAATGAGGCAATCTTCAATTGCGTGAAGGCCTGATAACACAAAGATTCTGCTCCAATCTCCCGTACATCTTTGTTTTTTAGTGTTTTAAGATTAACCAATTCATGGTTACTATCTGTGCCGGGAGTGGCAACATCAATCTTATTTTTCAGTCGCAACTCCTGGTAATAATGGAGGGCAAGTCTTTCAACAGTAGGATCAGTACTGGCCTGAAATAGTTTAGGGGTGCCTTTTATCAATTGATTAATTCGATCGATAAATGCTTCTTTCTGTGTGATTTCAGGAAGCTCTTCCAAGCGTCCGACACCCAGCACCATACGCTGGCGCGAAAAACCACACTCATCCCGGTAACTTTCGCACAAGCGGTAGTAAGGATAATAGGTTTTGTCGGTTTTACAATATTTCCTGACGCTCTTTAGAAACATGCCGCTAATTTACAGCACCTTTTACCTAAAATCCAATACCCCGGGGGTCCACACAAAAGCTTTTTGAGAATACTTCAAAAAA
Organism: Anaerophaga thermohalophila str. Valhall; assembly: GCF_000250735.1. Lineage (GTDB taxonomy): Bacteria > Bacteroidota > Bacteroidia > Bacteroidales > Marinilabiliaceae > Anaerophaga > Anaerophaga thermohalophila_A. The sequence goes on along the minus strand of NZ_AHZV01000292.1, from coordinate 112 downwards.
ATAACCATTGAAAAACAGGAACTTAAAAATCGGCAGGATGCTTAAAATGGTCATAAAAGGCTGATTTTAACAAAATTTTAACACTATAATGCTTGTTAACCTGCAATGTGGG
>NZ_AHZV01000293.1 GCF_000250735.1 Anaerophaga thermohalophila str. Valhall | reverse complement strand
TTAAAAAAGCCTGAACGCAGAGATGCAATGACGCAAAGTTATTATTATGAGTGCGTTGTGGTTTGCGTTATTGAGTGCGTAAACAATTAATCATCAGACATCTGCAAAAGTTTAACGGAGTATTGAGGAGAAAGACACTAATTTCAGCAAAGGGTTTCATCAATAAAATTAACCCTTTACGGAAATCAGGTATCAAAAAAAAAGCCCAGCATATTCAACAAATTTCTTAAATTTGAAAGAAAAAACATATGCAACGCATTCTTACCGAAAAGAAAAATGATTTGAAACGTTTATGCCAGTTACTTAACGTAAAAAGATTGTACGCTTTTGGCTCTGCTGTTTCGGGAGAATTCAGAGACGATAGCGACATTGATTTTCTAATCTCATTTGCCGAGAATTTAACTCCTGAAGAATACGCAGATAATTACTTCTCGCTTCATTACAAACTGAGAGAATTATTTAACAGAGAAATTGATATCGTAACTGAAAGGACCTTGTCAAATCCTTATTTTATTGAAAGTGTCAATGAATCAAAAGAGTTAATCTATGAAGCGTGAAATAAAGAAATATCTCTATGACATTAAAACTTCCATTGACTCAATTGATGAATATTTAGGTGGGAAAAGAGATTTCTTTGAATACCAAAATAATAAACTACTTCGTCGTGGCATTGAGCGAGAATTAGAAATAATTGGCGAAGCAATGAATCGCGCTTTGAAAATTGACCCCGAATTAAATATTGAAAATGCCAGGCAAATTGTTGATACAAGAAACTGGGTTATTCATGGATATGATAAAGTGGATGACGTTGTAATTTGGGCGATAATTTCAAAACATCTTCCCAAGCTAAAAACAGAAATTGAAAAGTTATTAAAATTTGAATAACCGAAAATAATGAAGAAGCTCAAAGAATCCATTGAATAAGTGAATAATTTAAATCACGCATCTAGCCT
>NZ_AHZV01000294.1 GCF_000250735.1 Anaerophaga thermohalophila str. Valhall | reverse complement strand
CATTTGAACATCTCATGACGAAAACTTATGAATAAAGCAGGTTAAGGATAATTCAAACATTTCTAAATTAGACCCTTAAGACCACCAAATCCGAAATATAATAAATATTAGTGTCTTTCCATAAAGTGCCATTTGCTGTGTTACGCTCGCCGCTAAAATACTCATTTACGAAAAGTAAAACGCCGTTTTTGGCGCCTTCGCAAGCCTTGCAACTGGCACTTTCTGAACAGACACGCATATGGTAAAAATTCTTGCGAGTTTATGGAAAAACACATATTAGAGCGGGTTAAGAAATCTGAACCGCCTTACAAATCTGAAAATACATGAGTGCGGTATAAAAAGCATATTTTTGTCAAAATCAAGGCGTTTTAAATCTTTATACCGAAGTTAACTCGTTGTTAATGAGGATGCAAAAATTTAAAACAACACAGAGTTTGGCAACAAAGATGCTTTTTAGACCGGGCTCATACATCATTAATGACCTGGAAAAAAATAGATTGCACTCTACGCAAAATAAAATGCGTACAAAGGGTTGTTATTATCAGAAACCGGTCAATGCCCCGGCTTCACGACATTTAGTTCTCCAGCAATGCCCGTGCATTTTCGAGGGCGGCATCGGTCACGCTGGCACCGCTAAGCATTCCTGCAATTTCAGCCAGACGTTCGTCCTTACTTAACAACTTAACGGATGAAATGGTTTGATGGTCGGTTTCCGTTTTGAAAACTTTGAAATGATAATTGCCTTTACCGGCAATTTGCGGAAGGTGTGTAATGCTAATAACCTGTATATTGCGCCCCATTTCCTGCATGATGCGGCCCATACGGTCGGCTATCTCGCCAGAAACACCGCTGTCAATTTCATCGAAGATAATTGTTGGCAGTCCTTTTGCTGATGACAAAAGCGATTTAACACAGAGCATTACCCTCGATATTTCACCCCCGGAAGCAACTTTAGGGATGTCGGTCAGTTCTCCACTTTTATTGGCTGAGAAGAGGAAAGACACATTGTCCTGACCGTTGGGCCCATACTCCGTCACTCTGTTGTTGCGCACAGCAAAGCGTGCATTCGGCATTCCAAGTTCGCGCAGCTGACTTTGAACGGTTTGTTCTATTTGCCTGAAGACACTTTCACGGGTTTTGGTCAGAACTTTGGAACGATTTTCAAGTTCGCCCAGAGCTTCGCCTATCTGTTTATCGAGCTTTGCAAGCTCTTCATCAAAAGAGGCCAGTTTTTCAAGACGGCCTGCCAGGTCTGCCTTTATTTCAATCAATGCTTCTACCGAATCCACATGATGCTTTTGCTGAAGCGAATAGATCAGGTCAAGTCGCTCCTGCACAACTTCCTGTCTGGCAGGATCAAATTCAACATCTGCTCCCCGGTCTGTAATTTCTTCAGCTATATCTTTTAGTTCAATATAAGACGACTCCATACGATTTAACAACTCCACGCCCCCCTGTAAAAAGGAAGCTACTTTTCTGAATTCTTCGACCAGGTGAAATAACTCCTGAACCATTGGCTGTTCACTTTCATATAGATACTGCGACGCATGCGAAAGAGCTGTCTTTATTTCTTCAACATGTGTTAGCTGTTCCAGTTCCTGTTCGAGTTCTGACTGCTCCCCTTCCTTTAGATTGGCATCATCGAGTTGTTTAAACTGAAACTCCCAGTAATCCTGGTCCTCCCGTTGCCGGGCATTCATCTCTTCAAGTTTTTTCTTTTCCTTTGTAAGACGCTTATAAGTATTATATGCCTCTGTGTAATTTTCTTTTTCAGATTGATTAGAAGCAACTGTATCTACCACATTCAGCTGAAAATGGTTGTCCCCGAGCAAAAGGTTCTGGTGCTGCGAATGAACATCAATCAAGCGGTCGGAAAGCAATTTCAAAAAATTCAGATTGACCGGTGTATCATTTACAAAAGCACGGGATTTTCCTGATGGCAGAATTTCGCGCCTAAGAAGAGCTTCCTCATCAAAATCGACATCCTCATCGCGGAAAAGCGACTGCAATCCGTAATTGGAAATATCGAATACCGCCTCAATGACACATTTATTTTCTTTATCACCAATTACCGACACATCGCTTCGTTGCCCCAAAACAAGTCCCAAAGCGCCAAGCATGATGGATTTACCCGCACCGGTTTCGCCGGTAATAACGGTAAATCCGGGTCCAAATTCAATGCGGGCCTCGTCAATAAGCGCATAATTTTTTATAGACAATGATCTCAGCATAACAAAAATTAATTGTCTTTCAGCATTTCCTGATAAGCATCGGCATTGGTCGGATTGATTTCAGAAAGAATATTAACAACCTCTGCTTTTTCCATTGAAAATGATTCAGAGAAAATGTTGATCAGTTCTTTTTGTTTTGCATCAAAAAAAACCTGCAAAGCATAAGAGCTGGGTTCGCGACGATAAACATCACGCAACAACTTTAAGGAGCCGGCAATATGCGAACGTGCCTCCTCCGGTTCTTCGTGCATTAAATCCAGTCCGTTACGGTGGTATTCATAATAAAACTCACGCAAAGGCTGATGGTCTTCTTCAAGAAGATTGTCTACAAGCCAATAACGGTTCTGTCTGCTCTCAAATTGTTTCCAACCGGTCTCTCTGGTATTCTGCATCATACTCACAATCTTTTCAGCTTCCTGAAAATAGGGCGTTCCCCCTTCGGGGCTGAAGGTATCGTAATCATATCCCAAAACAATGTAGGCATAATAGGCCAGTATGGCTGTCAAATTGGATTCAATATTGTTCTTGTTATACACCAGGCTCTCATATTCGCCATATTCAAAATCGATATTATCATCTTTCAAATTCAGCGTAGTGGTCAAATAGGCAGAATTGAAAACCGGTCGTCTGGCCTGAATTTGCAAAGAACCCTTAAATCTGTCAACACCAATAAGTTCGTCGATTGTAAAATGAAAGGTACATTCAATCCGTTCGGATGTTTGATAAACATGATTCGTCCATTGCTGATTATTCATAAATTCGTATATCGTTTCGCGCAATGATTGAAACATGGTTCGGTTGGTTCCCTGTACCGAAGGAGCGACTACTTGTACTGCACATCGTAACTCCTGAGAATGCAAAGGAATTAATGACAGAAATGCGAAAAAGATGAATGCCAGATATCTCATCTTCAAAGAATTTTCTCCAGTGCCGAAACTATGTCGACGGCAACTGCCCGTTTACTCTTTAACGGAAAGTTTTCAATTTTATGGTCTTTATGAATGATGGAAATACGATTGGTATCTCCCATAAAACCTTCTCCTTCATTATTCGGAGAGTTCAGAACAACAAAATCAAAATTTTTTCGCACCAGTTTCTGCCGGGCATTCTTTTCTGCATTATTGGTTTCTAAAGCAAATCCCACAGTAACCTGACCCGTCTTTTTCGTTTTCCCCAACTCTGCAGCAATGTCGGGATTGGCCTTTAAATGAATTGTTAAGTCTTCAGTGCTTCGCTTCATTTTTTCTGCCGAAACATCGGATGGTGCATAATCGGAAACCGCTGCTGCAAAAACGGCGGCATGGCAAGAAGTAAACAATTTGCGACAGATATCAAACATCTCTGTGGCAGACACAACATCCATCCGGTGAACAGAAGGATGAGAAATTTTCAGATTTACCGGACCGGCAACCAGAGAAACTTCGGCACCTCTATGTGCCAGCTCTTCAGCAATCGCGAATCCCATTTTCCCCGATGAATAATTTCCGATAAAGCGGACGGGATCAATGTTTTCGTAGGTAGGCCCGGCCGTAACCAGAATCTTTTTACCGCTCAACGACTTTTTTTTTTCTGCCGCTAAAATTTCGGTGATACGTTGAACGATTATCTCCGGTTCCTCCATCCGCCCTTTTCCTTCCAGACCGCTGGCCAGTTCTCCGGTAGCAGGCTCGATAATGTGCGCACCGAAGCTACGAAGCAAGTCAATATTTCGTTGATTGGCAGGATGTGCATACATATCCAGATCCATGGCCGGTGCCACTACAACCGGACATTTGGCCGACAAATAGGTGGTAATCAAGAGGTTATCGCAAATCCCGTTGACCATCTTCCCCATTGTGTTGGCCGATGCCGGCGCTATCACCATAATATCGGCCCATAACCCCAGATCAACATGACTGTGCCATGTACCATCCGCGTTCTCGAAAAACTCAGAAAGAACCGGTTTCCCCGATAAAGCGGAAAGCGTTACAGAAGTAATAAACTCCTTTCCTGCAGGTGTAATAATAACCTGAACCTCAGCACCTTCCTTTACCAGGAGACGAAGAAGATAGGCAGCTTTATAGGCTGCAATGCTTCCTGTAATTCCTAAGATTACCTTTTTCCCTTTAAGCATAAATCCGTCTCCTTACCTGAAATGCAACTATGAGGTTATAAACATGCGATAAACTTTCGGAGGACTATCTGAAATCGAATGGATAGAAAACAACGCTCTATTCTTCCTCAACCTGCTTATCCTTCGCAGGATTACGGTAATAGATTTTTCCTTCAATAAACTCCTGGGCTGCAAGAAGAGAGGGTTTTGGCAACCGCTCATAAAACTTTGATATTTCGATTTGTTCGCGATTTTCAAATACCTCTTCCAGATTATCTGTATACGAAGCAAACTCCTGCAATTTTTTGTTGAGCTCCTCTTTCATCTCAACACCAATCTGGTTGGCTCTTTTGCTGATGATCATCACGGTCTCGTAAATGTTACCTGTCCGCGACGACATCTGATCGGTATCCCAGGTAACAGTTGTCAAAGGCGCATTTGACTTTTTATAATCCATTGCAATAGCGATTTTATGTAAATACTAATATTTTTTTAACATCCTCGTAACATCTTCAAAAATCTTGTTGGCTTCTTTCATGTAAGAACTTTCAGGAAAATCGTTAATAAAGGCATAATATTCATCCAAAGTTCGTCTCAGGCGCTCTTCTTCTTTTTCGGGAACACTATTCATCGCCTGAATGTATAATGAATCCAGAATCAAAAAAGATAATTCTTCACGGTGTTTGGTATCGGGAAATTCGTCAAGACTGTTACGGGCGGTAATAACGGCAGCCTGATAATTATTGCCAAGATAAGTTCCCAGATTGTAGTATAATTTGGCGTTCAGGTATGATTTATATACCAGTTTATTACGCATTTCTTCAACCATCTGATTGGCGGCTTCAACCTTCGGACTGTTTGGATACAGATTCATAAAAAGATTGAACGCTTCGATGGCATTATGAGTATCGGTTTGATCCAGTCTTGGATTCGGTGATTGTTGATAATAAGAGGCTCCTACCATAAACTGGGCATCCTCGGCGTATTCACTGTTCGGATATTTTTTCACGAATTCCCTGAAAAAATGAACGGCACTAATATAATCGCGCATATTATAGAGCGAATAGGCATACTTGTAATGAGCCTCTTCAGCTCTGTCGGTACCCATGAAGACTGAAATCAACTCCTGCAACAAAGTAGAAGCCCTCATATAGTCCTCTTCCTCGTAATACTCGAGAGCCTTTTCATACTTAAGGTCGTAATCGGTACTTTTTAATACTTTCTGATATTCACTACATGAGGCCAATAATACCAGGGCCGTCAGAACAATCAATTTCCTCATCGTAACTATGCGCTTTTTGTGCATTTGCAGGTTTACGGTTAACTCTTTTACCTAAATATAACCGCAAAATTCCGTGCAAAGATACAGGTTTTACTTTGAAATATAAATTTCCACGAACAGGTTTTTTCTATTCCTGATTTTAATCAAAAACCGGGCCACTGATAAGTAAGAGAAATAAAATAAACTGCATCGGCGATAAGAAAAGATTTAGACTGGAACACACGAATCAAAATAAACAAAAAACATTACCTTTGCCCTCAAAATTAAAACTAAAAAGCTATAGTAAAGTGGATATTTTTGATAAAATAAGCGAAAACATGGGGCCTCTTGGCCAATATGGCAAAGACGCCCACGGTTACTTTACTTTTCCCAAACTGGAGGGAGAAATTCATCCCCACATGATATTCAGGGGTAAGAAAGTACTCACATGGAGTTTAAACAATTACCTGGGTTTGGCCAATCACCCCGAAGTAAGAGAGACAGATGGTCAGGCTTCAAAAGACTGGGGGCTTGGTTACCCGATGGGAGCACGTATGATGTCGGGTCATACCAGTAAACATGAGGAACTGGAAGCCGCTCTGGCCGACTTCGTAGGAAAAGAAGATGCTTATCTTCTCAACTATGGTTATCAGGGCATGGTATCCATCATTGACACGTTGGCAGGCCGTAACGATGTTATTGTTTACGATTCGGAATGTCATGCTTGTATTATGGATGGCATTTTTCTTCACAAAGCAAAAGGTGGCAAGAGTTTCGTATTTCCGCATAACGACATCGAAAGATGTGAAAAGATGCTCTCCATGGCTACCAGGCGTACCCGGGAATCAGGTGGTGGTATCCTCGTAATCACTGAAGGTGTTTTTGGTATGGCAGGTGACCTCGGGCATCTTCATAAAATTTCTGCCCTTAAAGACAAGTTTGAATTCCGTATTCTGGTTGACGATGCACATGGTTTTGGCACCATGGGTAAGACCGGTGCAGGAGTAGCCGAGCATTACGGAGTAACCGACAAGGTGGATGTCATTTTCGGGACATTTGCCAAATCGATGGCCGGCATTGGTGCATTCGTAGCAAGCCGGGAAGATGTGGTACAATATCTTCGCTATAACATGCGCTCACAAATCTTCGCCAAATCACTGCCCATGCCTATGGTCATTGGCGCATTGAAGCGACTGGAGTTGCTGAAAACACATCCTGAACTCAGGGAACACTTGTGGACGGTAGTAAAAGCGCTTCAGAAAGGTTTGCGGTCGGCTGGCTTCAACCTTGGACATACCGAATCTCCGGTGACTCCGGTCTTCCTGAACGGTACCGTTCCCGAAGCTACCAACCTGACAATGGACCTGCGTGAAAATTATAATATTTTCTGCTCCATCGTGGTTTACCCGGTTATCCCTAAAGGACAAATCATGCTGCGACTGATCCCTACGGCAGTTCATTCTCTTGAAGATGTCGATTTTACGGTCAAGGCTTTTTCGGAAATCAAGGAAAAACTTGAAGCTGGTAAATACCAAAGCGATAAAATTGCAAGCTTGTCGTAAATACTTGACATCCTAAAGTATTTCTAATATTTTAAAGGCGCTTCTTATAAGGAGCGCCTTTTTTGATATTTGAGTGTAGTCTAAAAAGCATCTTTGTTGCCAAACTCTGTGTTGTTTTAAATTTTTGCATCCTCATTAACAACGAGTTAACTCCGGTACAAAAATTTAAAACGCCTTGATTTTGACAAAAATATGTCTTTTTATACCACACTCATATTTGCAAAAACCCTGTTGACAACATTTTAAGGATTATTTTGTTTTTCTATAGCTTAAAACTCTGTTAAACTCTTACAGGCATCTGATAGTTAATTGTTTACAAAATTTATTACACAAACCACAACCCTTTCATAATAAAACTTTGCGTCATTGCGTCTCTGCGTTTCGGCATTTTTAACTGACTATTGATAGCTTGTAAAGGAATATGTTGATAATCAAAAACTAATAAATATGAAAACAAATATTTTTAAAGTGGTACTGGCAGTGTTTTCTATGCTGTTTGTTTTATTCACAAATTCAAAAGCAGAGTCTCCTCAAAAAGATACATTCCAGACATCGGCTGGTACTCTGGAAGTATTTCATGTTGGCCATGCATCGCTCTATTTTGTTTTTAATGGCAAAGTCATACATGTAGATCCCTTCGGTAAAATGGGCGATTATTCAAACATGCCCAAAGCTGACCTGATACTTATTACCCATGAGCATGGCGACCATCTGGATACCGAAACCATCAAGCTGATTTCGAAAGATAACACCCAAATCATCATCAATAAGGCCGGCTATGATTCTCTACAACAAGGAAGGATCATGAAAAACGGAGACCAGACAACCGTTCTGGATATCCCAATAAAGGCAGTACCGGCTTACAACCTCGTTCACAAACGCGATGATGGCACAGCCTATCATCCCAGGGGCCGGGGCAACGGTTATGTGTTGGAATTCGGAGATACCAGTGTTTATATTGCCGGAGACACCGAGAACATTCCGGAAATGGAAGACCTAGGAGAAATTGACATTGCCTTTTTGCCCATGAACCTCCCCTACACAATGAGTCCGGAAATGTGTAAAAAAGCAGCCCTGATGGTGGAACCGGATATACTGTTTCCATACCACTACAAAATGGGCGAAACAGATACCGGGAAATTTTCTAAGTTAATGGAAAATGTTTCAGGTATTGAAGTCCGGTTCAGACAATAAAAGGGTTGAGGATTGAGGGTTGAGGATTGAGTCAGCACTTAGCTCTATGCGCTTTACCCCATGCTCTCTGCCCTCTGCCCCTTGCCCCTTGCTAACTTTTCCCTAACTTTACCCACATGATACACATATACACGGGCAACGGAAAAGGCAAGACCACGGCTGCCCTGGGACTCATGATTAGAGCCGCAGGTGCAGGTAAAAAAATATTCTTTGGCCAGTTTGTTAAAGGAATGGCTTACAGCGAAGTAACGATCATCAATGGGCAAATACCGCAAATTGATCATCAGCTTTTTGGCCGGAAGTGTTTCATCAAAAGGGATCCCGAACCTGAAGATTACAAAGCCGCCCAGGCAGGTTTGCATAAAGTAAAAGAGCTAATCAAATCGGGCCGGTACGACATGATGGTACTGGATGAATTAAACATCGCATTATACTATAAATTATTTAGTCTGGAAGAAGTCCTTGCGATGCTTGAAAATTTGCCTGAAAATATCGAACTGGTCATCACAGGTCGGTACGCCCCACCTGAACTCATCGAAAAAGCTGACCTCGTTACCGAAATGAAAGAGATCAGACATTATTATCAAAATGGTGTAAAAGCGCGGAAAGGGATTGAGTTTTAAAATAAAAATCCCTTCTTTTTCTTCAGTACAATATAGCTGGCAAAATGGTCACTATAACCTCCATGGTACCAATCTCCTACAAAGGTACGATAGGGGTAACCGCTATAATCTCCCTCCTGTTGCCTCAGATATTGCTTATCGTAAATCTCTGTTTTAACAATATAATGATGCCCTGATTCCGGCTTCATCAGGTTGGGAGTAACAATGATCTGATCAAACAAATTCCAGAAATCGCGGTAACATAATGTCCCACGCCCCTCAAAGAACAATGGTGCCGTGGCATTAAAAAGACTGTCGCTACCTGCTTCCTGGGGAGTTACCCCGGCTCTAAGATATTTTTTAACACTCACATCCACCGGATCATCGTTCAAATCACCCATCACCACAATACGGGCATCTTTCTCTTCTGCATGAATGGAATCTACCAAAGAACGGGTACGTTCGGCAGCCGCTCTTCGCAAAGGGATGCTTCTTTCTTTCCCGCCATAACGTGAGGGCCAGTGGTTTACAATAAAATGAATCTTTTCACCGTCTAAATTGCCCGATACAACAAGATGGTCTCTTGTATAAATTCTGTTTCCTTCTTCATCTTTAATCAAAAGCGGCACAAAATTGACAACTTCAGGCTTAAAAACCCCTGAACGATATATAAGGGCCACATCAATACCGCGTTCATCCGGTGAATCCTGATGGATAATCCGGTAATCGAACGCTTTAAGACGATCGGTGGCGATCAGGTCTTCCAAAACACCACGATTCTCCATTTCAGAAAGCCCCATAACATCGGGAGCACCAACTCCCTCTGCTGCGCCAATGCCGGCAATCACGGAAGCCATGTTCTGCAATTTACGTTGATAACGGTTGGCATCCCACTGTTTTTCACTTTCGGGAGTAAACTCCTCATCTCTGACATTGGGGGCATCAATGGTATCAAATAAGTTCTCAAGATTGTAAAAACCCACAACACGCTGTTCCACACCGGTACTACAGGATAGAACGGTGGTCATCATCGCAACGGCAATCGCGCATTTAATTAAACTGCTCATCATTTTAACGATTTAAATTCGCAGTAAAAATATAAAATTGCTATATTAATCGACCTATGCGGCAGGGAGATTAAAAAAATTCATTTCTTTGCTGCCATAATTATTAAGTATCTATAAACTCGCAAAAAAATTTAGAGTATGTGTGTCTGTTCAGAAAGTGCCGGTTGCAATGCCTGCCCCGATATAATCGGGGGCTTGCGAAGCCGCCAAAAACGGAGTCCCGAATGTGCTTTTTGTTGGTTTTTCATTAAGAAAAACCTTACAAAAGCTACTTCGGGATGAGTATTTTGGCGGCGAGCATAACACAGCAAATGGTACTTTTTATGAACAGACACTAATTAAAAAAGGTATTTTCAAACCATAAATTAAAATCTGAAAATGGGTAAAGTATTGATAATCGGCGCCGGCGGAGTCGGCACTGTTGTGGCACACAAGGCGGCTGCAATACCTGAAGTGTTTACGGAGATTATGCTGGCCAGTCGCACAAAAAGCAAATGCGATGCTATTGCCAAAAAAATCGGAGACAAACGCATCCAAACGGCACAGGTTGATGCCGACAATGTACCTGAACTGGTAGAACTAATCAACAGCTTTAAGCCTGATATTGTTATCAATGTAGCTCTCCCCTATCAGGACCTTACTATCATGGATGCCTGCCTGGAAACCGGTGTTGCCTATCTCGACACGGCCAATTATGAACCGAAAGATGAGGCAAAATTTGAATACAAATGGCAGTGGGCCTATCGGGACAAATTCAAAGAAGCAGGGCTGACAGCCATTTTGGGATGCGGTTTCGACCCCGGAGTTACTTCCATTTTTACAGCTTATGCGGCTAAACATCATTTTGATGAGTTGCATTATCTCGACATAGTGGATTGCAACGCAGGTGATCACGGTAAGCCCTTTGCCACCAACTTCAATCCCGAAATCAACATCAGGGAGGTTACACAGAAAGGTAAATACTGGGAAAACGGCAAGTGGGTCACCACCGAACCGCACGAAATTCATAAACCACTGAATTATCCCGAAATCGGACCTAAAGAGTCGTACCTCATTTATCATGAAGAACTGGAATCGCTCGTGAAAAATTTCCCGACGTTGAAACGGGCACGATTCTGGATGACTTTTGGCCAGGAGTATCTGACCCACCTGCGGGTAATACAAAACATTGGTATGGCCCGAATCGATCCGGTAAAATATAAAGGTGTGGATATCATTCCCATTGAATTCCTGAAAGCCGTACTTCCCAATCCGGGAGAGCTGGGTGAAAATTATAAAGGTCAAACATCGATAGGTTGCCGAATCAGAGGATTGAAAGACGGGAAAGAAAAGACTTATTACATCTACAACAATTGCAATCATCAGGAAGCGTACAAAGAAACCGGAACCCAGGCTGTGAGCTATACAACGGGCGTACCGGCAACCATCGGAGCCATGATGTACCTCAAAGGGTTGTGGAAAAAACCGGGTGTATTCAATGTGGAAGAGTTTGATCCCGACCCTTTTATGAAAGAGTTGAACCAACGGGGATTGCCATGGCATGAGTTGCATGATGTGGATCTGGAATTGTAGGCAGGTGCTTAGATTAGAGGATAGATGTTAGAGGATAGAGAGACTGTCCAAAAAGAATGTTTTTGTCATTCCGAACGCAGTGAAGAATCTCAAAGTCAATATTTTGAAATTTTCCTCGTTACCTGGCTAACAACGATGGCTTATTTTTGGGCAGCCTCATTGTCTCTTTGCCTGAATGTCCCGAATAATTTTCAGATTCCTATTTTTCCAACTTTTCCAGCGCCTCTATTTCCTGATTGAGTTTTCGAAAATGCTCCCCGACGGAATACCTGAATGTCAGGTAAACGGAAAAAAGCATTACCAATACAATCAGAGTAACCGGAAAAACAGATGATGTAGAGAACAACGGGAACCCACCCATCAGAAAAATACCGACAATTCCTGGGATCATTAAGATATAGCTTACTTTCTTCAATTTAATCTTATACTTTTTAATCTGTTTAACCTTCTTCTTTATGCTGGTTAACGATTCAGAGAAATCCATTTTTCCAATGAGCAGATAATACTTAACTGACCAATAATAAATAGTTGAAGAAACAATGCCAAAGAGTAAAGCTCCACTATAAAATTCTATCGTTGCCCGAACCTGCACATTGGGTATCAATACCAGGAGCACAAGAATAATGGGAAGGAGCAAATTAATCCCTGCTTTTATTTTTTCCCTTGACATTCTCTTCTCCGGCTTGGCAAGAAGCACCTGCTTAAGAATTTCTTTATTTATCCGGGTGTTTTCTTTCAAATCCGTATCATATTGTTGCCAGATGGTCTGTAATTCATTTAAATCCATAATTTTTTGATTTTTGGTTTACCAAATTCTTCAATTGTTCTTTGATACGACTCATTCTTGTCCCCACATTGGTTTTGGAGATTCCGGTGATAACAGAAATCTCTTCATAAGAATTACCGTCAAGATAGAGTAATGTGATGGCTTTATTCAATTTATCCAGTTCTTCAATACAGCGATTCAACAACGCTGTTTTCTCCGAATGATTATCTTCAGAAAGCCAGCCAACAGGTTCCGCTTTTAAATCATTCAGGGAGAAAAACACCTTATCTCTTGTCTTTTTGCGCTGATAATTCATGGCCGTATTTAATGCCACACGATACATCCAGGTAGATACTTTTGAGTTTCCTCTGAAATTCCTGAACGATTTCCATAGTTCAAGAGTAATGTCGTTTATAAGGTCTTCCCTGTCATGGGCATTCCTGGTATAAACGCCGGCAATTTTCTGAACGATTCTGATATTCTCCTCCATAATTTTCAGAAACTGCTCTTTATGTGCCTCATCTGTCATTTTTTCGTTAGGTGACTTCGATTAATAAAACGATAAATATCAGGATTCTTTTATCTTCGTGTACACGTTTTATCGTATTAGTAACATTTGGAATTAAAAAGTCACAAATTTCAGCATTTATCTTAACTCAGCACCAAGTTTTCTGACCTGGCTGAGCCATTTTTGCCGTTTTTTATCGGCGGAAGATTTCACCGGTCCAAATGCAGTTATTCTAACCGGCTTGATACCACAAAACTCCAAAATACCTTTTCGCAAAGAGTTATGCCCGGGACTCTTATAAACCAAAGAGTAATACCATTTGGGAGTATCCATTGTCACAATAAGCCGCGCTGACTTTCCTTTGAGATATTTATCCCAGAAGAGGGAATTCTCGCGATATTTAAAAGCAAAACCGGGAAGAAAAACCCGATCGAAAAAACCTTTTAGTAAAGCGGGATAGGTTCCCCACCAGGTGGGGTAAACAAAAACCAGATGATCCGCATTCAAAATGGCTTCCTGCATTTTGAGCAGATCGGGCTCCAGATCGGTTCTCTGCTTGTAACCGTAATGTAAAATGGGATCGAAATGAAGATCAGCAAGATTTACCAAAGTACAATTCGCATTTTGGGTTTCGCATCCTTCTTTGTAACTCTCTGCCAAACTATGGCACAAACTGTTCTTGTCAGGATGACCATTGATGATTAGAATGTTTTTCATTCGTATAAAATTTGTTTATTAAGGTCGAATGGAACTCGCATACAAGCACTTAAACATATTCTTACTGTGGTAAACCTTGCCATGCTCGTTTCATTGGGTGCTCATTTTAGTTTGATAAAAATACACAATAGTCTGTTAAGAAAAGTCTAAAGGCAGAGACGCTATGACGCAAAGTTTTTAATATGAAAGATTTGCTGCTTGCTTTATGGTTTTACAACCATGTACAGACTGGCATTGAAATTATGCAAATTAGCACTAATATTCTAAAATACCCCTCATTTGTCAACAAACAATTCTCTGCTATATTTGTCATCTACTAATAAAAACAGCAAAATGAGCATTAATATCGATCAGGTGCCCTCGCCTGCTTATGTTATGGACGAGGCTTTATTGCGCAAAAACCTTGAACTTATAAAAAGTGTCCGCGACCGGGCCGGAATTGAAATCATCCTGGCTTTTAAAGCGTTTTCATTATGGCCGGCATTTCCAATTGTCCGGGAATATATACCGGGCGCCACAGCCAGTTCCATCCATGAGGCCCGCCTGGCTTTTGAGGAAATGGGCAGTCCGGCACACACCTACAGTCCGGCATATACTGAAAAAGACTTTCCCGGAATAATGCAATACAGCAGCCATATTACCTTTAACTCCGTGGCGCAATATGAAAGATTCAGACCGATGCTCATTTCTCATGATAAACATATTTCGGCAGGCTTACGTATTAACCCCGAGTATTCAGAAGTTTCTACCGATTTATATAATCCCTGTGCACCAGGCTCACGCCTTGGCATCATAGCCGAAAAAATGCCGGAAAAATTACCCGATGGCATAGAGGGCCTTCATTTTCATGCCCTTTGCGAATCATCAAGCAATGAACTGGAAAAAGTCCTGAAAAATGTTGAGTATAAATTTGGCGATCATTTGAAACAGATTAAATGGCTTAATATGGGTGGCGGCCATCTGATGACCCGAAAAGATTATGATGTAGAGCACCTTATCAAAACACTGAAAACATTCAGGGAGAAATGGAACCTGCATATCATTCTGGAACCAGGCAGCGCCTTTGCATGGGAAACAGGTGTACTGGTGTCGGAAGTTGTGGATATAGTAGAAAACCACGGGATTCAAACAGCCATTCTTAATGTCAGCTTCACAGCGCACATGCCCGACTGCCTGGAAATGCCTTACAAACCGCGAATAAGAGGTGCCCATAACGAGCCGGTTAAAGGACTCCCCACATACAGAATGGGAGGCAACAGTTGCCTGGCAGGCGATTTTATCGGTTACTGGAGTTTTGATAATCCGCTAAAACCCGGCGACAGGATTGTGTTTGAAGACATGATCCATTATACCCTGGTGAAAACCACCATGTTCAACGGGGTACCACATCCTGCTATCGCCTTCTGGAATGACAAAAACGGGATGAGAATAATCAGAAATTTTGGCTATGAAGACTATAAATCCAGAATGGGATGAGCCGAAGAACCAATCTGACTAAATGCAAATTAAAAACAAACAAAATATTTTTCTCATTTATTCTGAAACATCGATACATATTCTACCGTAAATATAAAAACAACTCGCCGCAACCAAATTTTCCCAATTTATTCATAAACAATAAATTACATTTTCAATTAAAAAGTTGCAAAAAGTTATTGATAAAGAGAAATAAACTTAATACTTTTAAAGAAAAAACAATTTCATACATGTTTCAGGACACAACACTCAGATATAGAATAAAATTGGGATTTGAAGAAATAAAATTTCCTCCCTTCGAAGATATTCTTGTTATCGGTAAAAAATCTCCCCAGGGAAAAGTTGGCATCTCAAAACTCTTTGAATTACTTGTTCCCAACGAGTTTGAAACAATCGACGTTGACGACCCAAAAGTTGAAGCCATATACATAAACCGGAATATTTTAAAAAAAATTGAAATAGAAAGGGTTTTAGAGATGTTAAAAAAGAAAGTTTTTCCTTATATTTCGCCTTCCGAAATCCTCAGAGTAGATTTCAAGTTAAAAATCGATTACGATACTATTGATTTGGAAATATAAGACCATGCTAATCGAACCTTACATTGAGCAAAACTACCCAAAAACTTTACCACTAAAAGGCATCAACGAAATTGAAGACGAACTGATCCATCAACGCTTCTTCATCGTAATGGAAGAAACCGACAAATACGTGGGAATGCTGACCGTTCCCGATGTTTTGGCCCGGAAGAAAAAGCTTGTTGCCGATTGCCTGTTACCGAAACCCTGTATTTCGCCCGACTCCACCATCGACCAGGCCATGAACCTGCTTTCATCGACCAACCTACCTGCTTTGCCTGTAGTAGACAGCCATCAAAAATTTTATGGCGTGCTTTCGCAGGATAAGTTCGTAGGTACATTTCAAAAGTGGCAGTGCGAAAAAAAGAAACAGGAAGAAAAGGAAAATTCTTCTCCCGAGAAAATTAAGCAGGAATTTATCCGAAACATATCACACGAGATACGAACACCGCTGAATGCTATCCAGGGACTTTCGGAAATACTGATCTATTCGGATATCTCGAACGAAGACAAAGAAAATTTTGCAGCGCTTTTGCACGCAAAAACCGACGAGCTTCTTCATCTGGTTGATTCACTTTTGCATTTGTCACAAATCGAGTCCGGAGAGTTTATTCCACAAAGCCAACACGATGTTGAACCGGACACCCTTTGCCGTGAAATACTGTCACAAGCCCGCAAGACCCTGACCAATTATACGAAAGAGCATTTGCAGATTTCATATTCGATGAACCTGCCCGAAGACCATCGTTTTAAGACCAATCTCCCCTATCTGAAGGAGGTAATGACACATCTGGTCAATAATGCAATAAAATTTACCGATCAGGGCTCTGTTACTTTCGGCTGCTATCTGGATGAAAACGAGAAAACCGTCTTTTATGTAAAAGACACCGGTGTTGGAATTCCCCCCGAAAAACAAAAAATCATCTTCAATGCGTTTGAAAAAGGAGCACCAAACAACTCAAAATTTTATCCCGGAATCGGAGTAGGACTTACCATTGCCTCCAAGATCGTAGAACTTTCCGGTGGAAAAATATGGTTCGAATCGGAAACCAATAAAGGTACCTGTTTTTATTTCAGTATATAAATGAGCGAGGTCTAAAAAGCATCTTTGTTGCCAAACTCTGTGTTGTTTTAAATTTTTGTATCCTCATTAACAACGGGTTAACTCCGGTACAAAAAATTTAAAACGCCTTGGTTTTGACAAAAATATGTCTTTTTATACCACACTCATAAATATTTTTGCTTCCGGATTCAGAGTTCCTGGTTTTGTGTTTCTGATTATTGTATCAGTTCAGCTCCCATCTCGCGAAGTTTGTATTTCTGTATTTTTCCACTGGCGGTCTTTGGAAAATCGTCCACAAAAAACACATGCTTTGGAATTTTGTAACGAGCAATCTGTCCCCTGCAAAAGTCCTGAACCCCTTCTTCAGTCAGCGATTTTCCTTCTTTTAATTTAATGAAAGCGCCAACAATTTCACCATATTTTTCGTCGGGCAGACCGACAACTTCAACCATTTCGACCTCTGGCATATTGTATATATAATTTTCTATTTCACGCGGATAAATATTCTCCCCGCCCCGGATAATCATGTCCTTAATTCGACCGGTAATCTGGTAAAATCCTTCATCGGTTTTTACTGCCAGGTCACCCGAATGAAGCCATCCATCCTCATCTATAGCATTCCTGGTAGCCTCCGGATTGTTGTAATACCCTTTCATCACATTATAGCCACGGCAACATATTTCGCCTTGCTGATTAGGCCCGAGCTTTTCTCCTGTTTCAGGATCAACAATTTTAACTTCCACGCCGGGCAGTTCCTTTCCTACAGTTGTAGCCCTTATTTCCGGTGGATCGAAAGTCCGGGTGGTAGTCATTCCCGGCGACGATTCCGTCAGACCGTAAACAATAATGATCTCATCGCAATGCATTTTGGTCATCACCTGCTTCATTGTATCGATCGGACAAAGAGAGCCTGCCATTATCCCTGTACGCAGCGACGTAAGATCGAACATATCGAACATCGGGTGATTCAATTCCGCAATAAACATGGTCGGCACCCCGTAAATGGAAGTACATTTTTCCTTCTGAACAGCTGCCAAAACCCTTAGCGGATCAAAATCTTCGGTAATAACCATGCTCACCCCGTGCGTAATAACTGCACAAACACCGAGAACACAGCCAAAACAATGAAAAAGCGGAACACAGAGCAACAAACGGTCGTCAGGTGTATATTTCATGTTATCGCCAACACCCTGACCGTTATTAACAATATTATAATGTGTCAGCATTACGCCCTTAGGAAAACCGGTTGTTCCCGAGGTATATTGCATATTAACTACATCGTGGCAATTTACTCCTTGTTTACGCTTTACCAACACCTCCTCATCAACATGATGGCCCAGGAGAAGAAGTTCAGGAGTGTTATACATCCCACGATGTTTCTGAGGGCCCAGAAAAACAACATTTCTAAGTTCAGGAAATTTCTCACTTCTGAGATGACCTCTCTGGCTGGTTTTCAGTTCCGGAACCAGCTGAAAAACCATATCCACATAATCGCTGTCTCGGTAACCGTCGATAAGACAAAGTGTGTTCAGATCGGCATTCTTTATAAGATATTCAAGTTCTGCCAGCTTATAATTGGTGTTTATGGTAACAAGTATGGCCCCTATTTTTGCAGTAGCAAACATCAAAGTGGTCCAGTCCGGCACATTATTGGCCCAGATACCCACTTTATCACCGGGCTGAACGCCAATGGCGATAAGCCCTTTGGCCATTTTGTCCACCCTCTCGTTAAATTCGCTGTAAGAAAACCGAAGCCCCCGGTCGGGATAAACCATAAAGTCGTGATCCGGCATTTGCCCGGCCCACTTTTCAAGCAAATCGCCTAAAGTATCTTCTATTGGTTGAAATGACATAGTGAAAAATCTTTTAGATAGTACTAAACCGGTAAATAAACGACTGCCAGAACAAGTGCCTTTTCGTTGTTCAATACCCTGACCCGATGCTCCACAATTGAATCGTAATAAATACTGTCGCCTTCATCCAGCCGGTGCGTTTCTCTACCATATGCCACTTCAATACTTCCCGACAGCACATAAATAAATTCTTCACCCTCATGAGCCGAAAATTTTTGTCCGGATACTTCATCTCCAGGAAATACCTCAATGAGAAACGGGTCCATATGACGGTTGCTCTTCTGGCAAGCCAAAGATGAAAAAGCCAGATTCTCTACCTCGTTTGTTCCGGTAGCATTCATGCTTCCCGAAGGTGTGTTTTCTCCTTTTTTGGTGACAACAACACCCTTTTCCTGCTGATCGTCCAGGAAAGTACCCAGTCTGACACCAAATACCCTGGCAAGCTTAATGAGTGTACCCAACGACGGCTCCACCTTACCGGATTCAATTCCGGCCAACTGTTTTTCGTCGATTCCGGCACGTTCTGCCACTTCCGGCAATCCGAGCTCCTTTTCCGTTCTTTGTAATTTAATCTTTTCTCCGGGTTTCATAAAAAGATTGTTAGATGATTAAATAGTGTCTGTCCATAAAGTACCATTTGCTGCGTTACGCTCGCCGCCATAATACTCATTTACTAAGGTAAACTCCGTTTTTGGCGGCTTCGCAAGCCTTGCAACTGGCACTTTCTGAACAGACACACATATTATAAAAATTTTTGCGAGTTTATAGACACGCACTAAAACATAAAATATTCAGGTTAGCACTCCCCCCAAAAAAAACGAACTATTACCATTAAATCGACACCAAAAAAAGGGTTTTTTAACAAAATACACAACAATTTATGCGTTTTTATTATGGATCGAAAGTAAGAAATGCTGTCTAAAACTTGTTAATTGCCCTTAAATGAGCAATAACTAAACTTATCTTATACGGAAAAATTCACTATTTTCGCACCTTCAAATAATTCCAATAGTCAGTTAAAAATAGCCTAAACGCACAGTACGCAATGACGCAAAGTTTTAATTATGAGAGGTAGAGACGCCCAAATTGGGCGTCTCTACCTTACCAGACATCTGTAAAAGTTTAACGGAATATTGAAATACAATAGTTCGTTAGATTTTTTGATGTAAGATGATTCATAATCTAAGTTAAGCGATAAGAGTTTTGCGAGGTATCACTCAAATTGGGTCATATAACCTTAATAAACAGTATTTTAATATGCAATCCTTATCAGGCCAAAATAATAGGCTTACAACGTATTGCAAAATTTTAACCGAATAGTGAAATAAAAAATCATGCATAACATTCCGGTTTATCCCGAAGCAAAAGGACTCATTTTTGATCTGGACGGCACCATTGCCGACACTATGCCAGCCCATTTTATTGCCTGGCGCAAAACATGCAGCAAACACGGCATAGACTTTACCATAGACCTGTTTAATCAACTTGCCGGCATTCCTCTGTACGGTACAGTTGAAAAGCTTAACGAAATGTTTGGCACCAATATGGATCCGCGAAAAGTTGGTGAAGAAAAAGAAGAACTCTTCAGGGCAACTCTGTCGCAAATCAGGCCCATCGAACCTGTTGCCGAAATCATCCGTCAATACCACGGTCTGTTGCCCATGGCGGTAGGTACAGGAGGTCAGCGCAAAGTAGCAGAAGAAACACTGAAAACGGTTGGGATGGACAAATATTTCGATATTATTATCACTTCTGATGATATCACCTATCCCAAACCACATCCGGAAACTTTTCTGAAATGTGCCCGACTCATGAAGGTAGAACCAGAGTATTGCCAGGTTTTTGAAGACGGAATACTTGGAATGAAAGCAGCCCGCGACGCCGGAATGATGGTTACAGATGTGACAGACTATTACGAAGTAACAACCGGACAGTCGCTGATAAAAATCAAGTAAGAAATTGCATTCTTTCTGATGTTCCTCATCTTTTTAGTGATACTTATTGCTTAAGTTAGTCACAACAAACGGAAGCCATTGTTATGTCCGTCTTATCGTTTTATAGGAATGGAACATAGATGACTTTGGCTTTAAACTTTAAGGAGAGCATTATGGAAGAGCATTTCGATTTCAGCCCCAATCCTCTGGTCAAATTCCTGAAAAAGGAGCCGGAAAACTTCACCAGGGAGGATATCATCAACTATATGTCGGCAAATAATGTAAGGTTGTTAAACTTTCGATATCCCGGAGAAGACGGGCGTCTGAAAACCCTCAATTTTGCTATTCACAGCCTCGATCATCTCAGAAGAATTTTAACTTTCGGAGAAAGAGTGGACGGCTCAAGTTTGTTTTCATTCATGGAGACCGGAAGCAGTGATCTTTATGTGGTTCCACGATATCACACTGCGTTTTTGAATCCGTTCTCCGATATGCCGTCGCTGGAAATACTTTGTTCCTTTTTCGATCATACCGGGAACTTGCTTGAACCATCTCCTGAAAATATTCTCAGGAAGGCATCGCGTTATTTCACACAATCTACCGGTCTGGAAATGAAAATGCTGGGAGAGTTGGAATACTATGTAAACAGTTCAACAGCCAGTATTTTCCCCGCTACCGACCAAAAAGGTTACCATGAGTCGCAACCATTTGCCAAATTCGAATGGATGCGTAAAGAAGCTCTCCGGCTGATTGCGGAATGTGGAGGTCAAATTAAATACGGTCATTCCGAAGTAGGAAATTTCACAAGAGGTGATGAATCGTTCGAACAACATGAGATAGAATTTCTGCCCACCAGACCGGATATTGCAGCCGACCAGATACTTATTGCCAAATGGATTCTAAGAATGCTGGCAGAAGAATTAGGTGTTGAAATAAGCTTTGCCCCGAAAATCAGCACAGGAAAAGCAGGCAACGGATTGCATTTTCATATGATGGTGCTCAAAGAAGGACAAAATATTGTCATGGAAGATGAGCAGGTAAGTCCTGCCACAAGAAAGATCATCGCTGGCATTCTTGACCTGGCTGATGCACTAACGGCATTTGGAAATACCGTACCCACTTCTTATCTGAGACTTGTCCCCAATCAGGAAGCACCTACATATATTTGTTGGGGAGAAAGAAACCGTTCGGCGCTTGTAAGGATACCACTCGGATGGTCGGGCAGTAAGGATATGGCAGGTGTTGTTAATCCGGGAATGCAAAACGACAACCACGCTACAATAAACAATCTTCAAACATTCGAATTCAGAGTTCCCGACGGCAGCGCCAATATACACCTCACCATGGCAGGATTGTTGGTCGCCGCCGTGCATGGACTAACTATGCCCGATGCACTGGAAAAAGCCGAAGCACTCTACGTGAAAGGAAACATTTTCCATACATCCGACTTCAAGAACCTGAACCAGCTTCCATCGTCGTGCTTTGAATCGGCTCAAAGACTTGATTCGAAAAGGGATATATTCATCGGAAGCGGCGTATTTCCACGAATGATCATCACCCACACCATCGACAAACTCAAAAATTATAATGATATTAATATCAGGGAGGAAATCTCTGCTGATAAAAATAAAGAAAGGGAACTGGTTATTAAATATATTCACTGCCAGTAAAAAATATTCACAAAGGCATATAGAACATCATCCGTTTTTGTTTGTTAGACGGATAAAAAAGATATTATTATGAAAATAACGAACATTAAAGGAACAGTAGAGCTTGCCAATGGTACAAAAATGCCATACCTCGGACTTGGCGTATTTCAGACCCCTAACAGTAAAATAAAAAAGGCGTTGCACTGGGCATTGGATGCCGGCTACCGGCATGTGGATACAGCTTCGTTTTATGAAAATGAAGACGGACTGGGAGAAGCAATAAAGACCCACCCGATGCCACGCAAGGAAATTTTCATCACCAGTAAGGTATGGAACACGGATCAGGGGTATGATTCTACCATCAATGCCTTTAATCAGTCGCTCAGAAAATTACAAACCGATTATCTTGATCTTTATCTCATTCACTGGCCTGTTAAAGGAAAATACAAGGAAACGTGGCGTGCTCTTGAAACATTGTATGATGAAGGCAGGATAAAAGCCATCGGTGTTAGTAATTTCATGCAACACCACCTGGAAGACCTGATGCAATCGGCGAAGATAAAACCTATGGTGAATCAGATGGAATTTCATCCAAAACTTGTTCAACAACCGCTTCTCGATTTCTGCAAGACCAACCACATACAATACGAAGCATGGAGCCCTTTGATGCAGGGGAAAATTTTCGGAATTGATCTGCTGAAAGAACTTGCAGAGAAATATAATAAGAGTGTTGCACAGCTTGTACTGCGCTGGGACCTCCAAAAAGGAGTGGTTACCATCCCAAAAAGTGTCCATAAAGATCGCATAGAATCTAATGCCGATATTTTTGATTTTGAAATTTCGGATGAGGATATGGCCCGCATTGATTCACTGGATCGAGATGAACGACTTGGCCCCCATCCCGACAATATCTGATTTTGCAAACAAAAAAAGATGGAAGAACCACCCCTTTTAAATCCGAAAATCCTGACAGAGCTCGTTTCATCACGGATGCCTTACGGCAGGTATAAGGGTTCCAGGATTTGTGATATACCCGAACATTACCTGGTTTGGATGTCGCAAAAAGGATTTCCCACAGGAAAACTGGGTATGCTCTTGGGAACAATGTATGAGATAAGACTCAACGGACTCGAATATCTATTAAAACCATTGAAATACAATAAAGATTATTAGCCTGCATTATTCATAAATTATCTATTACGATG
>NZ_AHZV01000295.1 GCF_000250735.1 Anaerophaga thermohalophila str. Valhall | reverse complement strand
ATTTTCTTATATCATATTGATTTTGATATGCTCTTTCCTATCAATTATTTTAAATGATGACGACAGAAGTCCTGACAATTATAAAAACGTTATCAGCGAATATTTAAAAAATATTGCAACCACTTTGGGAAAGGGGAAATTAGTTTTCTCAGCAATGTTTTTGTATTTCCTTTTAACTTTTTATTCCATCAATGATATTAAAGTTTTGTCGTTAATGCTTTTCTGGTGGTTTATAATTGTAGCTGACCCTCAAAAACTTGTAAATAAGATATCGATTAAAAAGAAATATTCAGATGACGCTATTGGAAGAATAATTAGCGTTCAATCCAAGAAGATTTTTCTCGTTAGATTATTTCAAGATAGCCTAAATACTAAAATATTTGATATTGTTAGATTTAAATACACCGTTCAAGATGACGAAACGATTGTTTGTTATGGATTTGTATTGGAATCATTTCTATTAAATGACCAGAAATGGATTAAAGTTCTACTTTGTAAGGAAGAACATGATGATGAATTAAAGAGAAGTTTTGAAAAAAATATTGTCTATCGTATCTCAAATGATGAGAATATACAAAACATTATCGAGCGATTTGTCGGAGTTATCGTAGATGGTTCAGAAATCAGGAAAATAAACTTTGAGTGCTATAATTCTCACGAAATTTCAGAAGGTGATTTATTAGAAATTAACGTAAACGATAAGACCATTTATTATCAAATCACACAAGGAGTTACAAAAGAAGAAATAGTTGAGAAAAAGAATGAGACTGGATTTGTAAAAGGCGAAGCAATTCAACTAGGAAGTTGGAATAATGAAAACTACTCATTTGAAAAATATGGTTGGGTTCCAGATGTAAATTCAATTGTACTTATTGCAGACACATCCGAGATTGTACCTCCTGCTTTTGAATATCCAGAATACAAACTTGGAAACATTCCTAATACGACTTTACCAGTCGTTCTGAACCTTCATGATGCCATCAGTCATCATTTCGCAATTTTAGGTGTGACTGGCTCAGGAAAATCGTTCATAACTTTTGAAATTCTAAAAGAACTAAGGACTGATACAAAAATAATTTGCGTGGATTTCACCAGTGAGTATCAAGAAAAATTAAAAGAATTAAATCCAAAATCAATTCTTCACGATGCTGACGGGGTGATTAAAATAGAAAGAATGATTGCGGACAAAGAAACTGCATCAAAAAGCAAAAATTCAAAGGCAGTTCTTGACCTAAAATATAAAATTCAAGAAAAGCTAAATGAATACATTAATGAATTTATTGAAAGCGAAGTCAAAATTGGGATTTTTGAATTACCTGATTTATCCAATACTTCTTTTATTCTTGAATTTACTCAATTCTTCCTAGAGAATGTATTTAACATCGCTAAAAAAGGGAATGCTGAAAGAATTTGCCTTGTATTGGAAGAAGCGCACACAGTTGTTCCAGAAACTACATTTTTAGGAGATTTTGGAGACTTTGGAAGTAGCAAAGCAATAGTAAACAAAATTGGTCAGATAGCATTGCAAGGAAGAAAGTATGGAGTTGGCTTACTTGTTATTGCACAAAGAACAGCAAACGTATCAAAGACTGTCTTGACACAATGTAATACTATTTTATGTTTTCAAGCTTTTGATGAAACAAGTTTTACATTTATTGGAAATTATTTGGGAAAAGAACTAGTAACAACTTTACCTAACTTAACGAAATATCATGCTATTGTGACAGGGAAAGGAGTTAAATCAAATATTCCAATGATTGTCGATTTAACTCGTGAGATTTAATAAATATTGAATGAAAATTAAAACCCTGTTGCTAATCGAATAGACTGCCGCTAAGCCCTTAGCCCACCGGAGCACCTCTCACATTCACCCTGTGAAATCAACTTATTTCACAGGGTAAACCGTACGTACGGGGCTCGTATACGGCGGTTCTTTAAACCATGGAAAACAATAATCGGATATTTGAAGCGTTTAAAGTTTGGAACGTTCCTAATGCACTGGTGGTAAGGCGGTGAAGCTAATGAAGGGCAGTTGTCAGAATTAGGATTTACAGGATTTTGAGGATTAAGGGATTGTCTGAGCGCATGAATCCTAAAATCCTTTAATCCTACGCATCCTAATTCAGACAGTGGGGAGTGGCAATACAGGCATGCCGAAACGGCGCAAACAGTTCTGCTATAGAACAAAAAGAAAGAAATGTTAGCCAAAAATTGCAGGCAAATTACTACTTTTATTGTCAACGATAACAAAAATGGTAACAACAGCCGGGTCTCCCCTCGCCGGGAAGGCTTTAAAAGTGCCTGAGCCCTGTGCCGGGAATTGGAAATCATGCATGCCTTTAAATATTAATTATGGATGGATAAACTGGCACGCACGGTTCTTGGGGGGCGTAAAGAACCAGGTTAGCGACACGATGTCGCTCTACAAAATTGTTTTACAAGAATTTACAGCCCTGGTAAACCCGAAAGCGAATCAACGAGCAATTGAAAGAAACCATTAAGCCACTCTGCCCATTTTTGATGAAAGAGGTGATGGATGGAATTGTTGAACCTGAAGAAGAAAGGGAGGTAGTATGATTAAGTCTATTCAAATAAAAAATTATAGGTTGTTTCCTACTGAGGCTCCCTTTGAAATCAATGATTTTAATATTCCTGACGGTACTACTCAAGGTACAGGACTTAATATTTTTGTGGGTGAAAATGGTTGTGGAAAAACAGCTTTACTTGATGCGCTGGCACTACCTTATGTTTCTTTCAAGGCTAATTCATTTTCGCTGAACGATTTGAATGACCCAACCAAGGATTGTGAGATTGAAGTATTGATGAATGAAAATTTTTCCTATAAAGCAACTATGCCAAAGGTTGAATATAAGGGTAAAGGATTTTCATTTAAAGGTGGGTTAAGAAAACAAGGTTCCCGGCAATTCTTTTCTTCAATAGTTACGGATCAAAAGTTTATTAAAGCTGACGGAGAAACTAAGCCTAAAGACAATTCACCGGATTTGAGACTTTCTGTTAACAATCCTTGGGCAGGGTCAAGATTTAATGAGTTGGAGTATTTAATTCTTGATAAAAACAGAACCAACCAAACCAAAAAAGGTACATTTAATGAGACAAGATTCGATAAGATTATGGAGAACTTTAACTTTCAGTATCTTCAGAAAGATGAAAATCCGTTTGACTGCAATGAAGGCCTTAAAAATGTAAAAACATTTGATGCCAAGGGAATAACAGAGGGGTTAAAGGAGGCGATTGAAAAGTTTTCAGAAATTAGCGGTAATCAGCTTAAATTGAAATTTATAGATAGTTGGAAACCTTTCACAAATGCTTTTTTTGGAACTGAAAAAGATAATCTGCAAACTGTCCTATTAAGTCAACTCGGCTCTGGGTATGAGATGATTTTTTCGCTTTTGTACTCATACTACCTAACCAGAAAAGAACAGAAGCTATTAATTGTATTGATCGATGAGCCAGAACTGCATCTGCACCCTAAACTCCAATCTGACTTTATAGAATTACTTCTTGAGTTTTCAAAGGATGCTCAAATAATTTTAACGACTCACTCCCCATTGTTTGTTAAACAGGCGATGATGAATGAGCAGGTTCTTGTTAAAGTTTTAACCAAGACCGAAGAATCCGTTCAAATTGCCACCCCTGAAACGTCAGTTCTTGATTACACATCTGCCAATGAAGTAAACTATGTCGCCTTTGGCCTTCCCACGGAAGAATATCATAATGAACTCTATGGGCAGTTATTTAAGAATCATGCAAGAACTAACAGCATAAAAACCTTTGATATAGAATACTTCCAAAACACGAAGAGGGAAGCCAAGGAGCATCCATGGATGGGATACCCAAATGAAGTTTCAATTCATACATATATACGAAATCAAATTCATCATAAGGCTGATAATGGAACACCTGACATAAAAGAATTAGAAGAATCTATTAAAAGAATGAGAGACTTTATTTTATAAGAATCACAGAAACAAGAAAGTTAATATGCCCGAAACCAACCGCATAGAATACAAATCATCCCTTACCAAAGACCTGGATTTGGAGAAAGAGGTCGTGGCATTCCTCAATTACCGGGAGGGCGGCCTGATCTATATTGGTATTGACAAAACGGGTAAGGTGTTGGGCGTAGCAGATGCAGACGGGGATACGCTGAAGATCAAAGACTGCATCAAAAACAACATTTTACCATCGGCTATGGGGCTGTTTGATGTGGTGACGGAAGAACAGGAAGGCAAGGAAATCATCAAGATTATTGTAGCTAGCGGCAGTGAAAAACCCTATTTCAAAAAGAAATACGGTATGACCGAAAAGGGTTGTTTTATCCGGGTTGGTACAGCAGCCGAACCCATGCCCCAGGCGATGATCGACAAGCTGTTTGCTTCACGCACTCGAAACTCTATTGGCAAGATCAAAGCCCATCGGCAGGATCTGAGCTTTGAGCAATTACGCATCTATTATGAAGAGAAGAAAAAGCCGCTCAACAAACAGTTTAAAAAGAATCTGGAACTGCTCACTGAAGATGGTTCGCTGAACTATGCCGGATACCTGCTGGCAGATGAAAACAATGTGTCCATCAAAGTCGCCAAATATAGCGGTGAAACCCGGGTCGATCTGATCGAAAACAATGAATACGGCTATTGCTCCCTGATCAAGGCTACCAAAAGCGTGCTGGACAAGATTGAATTGGAAAACCGCACGGCTGCCACCATCACCTCCAAAGAACGCAAAGAACAGCGCCTATGGAATGCCATTGCCTTGCGGGAGGCTATTATCAATGCCTTTGTTCACAATGACTACACCCGGGAGATTCCGCCCAAGTTTGAAATTTTCTCAGACCGCATTGAAATTACTTCCGCAGGTTCTCTTCCTGAAGGGTTGAGCAAAGAAGAGTTTTTCGAGGGCTATTCCATTCCCCGCAACAAAGAATTGATGCGGATTTACAAAGATTTGGAAATGGTGGAGCAGCTGGGATCAGGCATTCCACGTATTTTAGAAACCTACGGAAAGGAATGCTTTCATTTTTCTGAGAACTTTTTGCGAATGGTGTTCCCTGCAATTGAGAAAGTCACCGAACAAGCTACCGAACAAGTTACCGAACAAGTTACCGAACAAGTTACCGAACAAGTCGGCAAACTTATTCAGGTAATGAAAAGTACACATTCGGGAAGTGAAATAATGAAAATGTTGTCACTTAAACACCGCCCTACCTTTCTGTATAAATATCTTCAACCTGCCATTGATGCAGGGCTGGTGGCACTCACCATACCCGAAAAACCCAAAAGCAGCAAACAAAAATACCAGCTTACAGAGAAAGGCAGAAGTTTTCTTCGTTCATTAAATCGGAAAGCGCAGTGACAGTATTTACACAAAAATATCGTCTGATTGATTTTTCCGAGAACTTCTTGCGAATGGTTTTCCCCTGCCCGCCCGGCAGGTGGGCGGCAATTGAGAGGGTTACCCCGCAAGTTGAGTTGGTAAAAGGGTTGGTAAAAAGGTTGGCAAAAGAGCTTTCAGAAAGCCAGATAAAGATTTTGAATCTGATTGAATCCAATGAATCCAATAGCCACATTACCAAAAGGGAGATGGCTGAACAGATAGAAATGATTAAAGATGCTTTGAGCAGTGATGGTGTGGAAGAGATTTTCAAACTCAATGACGACAAGAATGCAGAAACGGACATTTTTGATGATGATTACTTAGCAAAAATTGAAAAGATCAAGCTCCCTAATACCAAAATCAAGCTGCTCCAACAGCTTCTCGCTAAAGCCATAGAGGAATTCAAAAAAGTAAACCGGGTTCAGGGCATTGACTTTTCCAAGAAAATGCAAAGCCTTGTTGAGAAATACAACGAACGAAAAGAAAGTGACGTACTGAGAAGTGAAGTACTGGACGACTTTACAGACGAAATAATTGATCTATACCATGCACTAAAAAAGGAATCCTTCAATGAATTAGGAATTGATTTTGAGGAAAAGGCATTTTATGACATACTCAAAGCACTGACAGTCAAATACGACTTTGAATACCCACATGACAAATTACTTGTGCTGGCAAAAGAGGTAAAGCAAGTGGTAGACGACAAAGCAAAATACACGGACTGGAGTAAAAGATCAGACATAAAAGCGGAATTGAAAGCTGACCTGATCATCTTATTAGCCGAGAATGACTATCCTCCGGTAGACAGAGATGAAGTCTATAAAGAAATATTTGAACAAGCTGAAAACTTTAAAAATACCAACATTAAAATGCCAAACACTCAACAGACACACACATTGCCAAGCCGCTCAAGCCAATACGCCAGACACAGCTTGTCAAAGAGTGTGTCTGAGCCAAACCGGTATGGAAAAAGAAAATCAAATAAAAACCTCTCCCTCCCTGACAAAAAAGAAGAACAAAATGCTTCTAAAAAAAACATTGGGGAAAGGACGGCTACTAAAATACAATCAAGTAGATGCCCGGTAAGCCATTCCCCTACCGGAGCACCTCTCACATTCACCCTGTGAAATCAACTTATTTCACAGGGTAAACCGTACGTACGGGTCTCGTATACGGCGGTTCTTTAAACCATAAAAAACAATAATCGGATATTTGAAGCGTTTAAAGATTGGGATGTTCCTAATGCACTGGTGGTAAGGCGGTGAATACAGTTGTCTGAATTAGAGTTTACAGGATTCCGGGAATGAAAGGATTAAGGGATAGATGTTAAGGAGGCTTCGATACCCTGCATTTGGCATTAGGTATAAAACAAGCATAGTTTGGATTACAACAATAAGAATATATTGAAGGGCTTGCATACAAGTTCCCTCAGACCTTAAAAAATAAATTTTATACTAATGAAGAAATCACTTTTGGTAACAGCATTAATCGTCACAACCTTTAATCTATTCGCACAAACGAATAATGGAAAGGTTATAGTATCATTTGACGGAAGCTATGTAAAATCAACGACAGAAAATGGTGTGACAAAAAAATCAAAATGTTACGCAAAGCAAATAGTGGGAAAAGCTATCTGTAAAATATATTGTATCAATAAAAAACAATATTTAAACCACATTTACAACTATATTCAGGGTCTGCTGAATAACACTTAAATAATTAATAATAAATTATTTAAATCGCATAATTCCATTTAAGGTGCAAGGTTTGTCATCCAAATCTTTAAAAATGTTTGCACCTGTAAATCAATAGATCGTGAGATTTTTAGATATAAGATGTAAGATGATTTTTACAACATTAATATACTGCATTTAAATAAACAAACTTCTTTAGATACAAACAATTTACCTACAGTGTATTACAAAATTTAACGAAGTATTGTGTAAATGTTAGTTGTCAAAATATCACTGTTCAAAAGAATGTCGTAATAATGAACGACTTTATCTATTTAAAAGGCGCGGTGGCCTGTTCGCTTTGCTTGCAAAGAATCTGTATCATCTGTGGTGCAACCTTGTGCTCTTCTGTGTTCATATGTGGTGCAATCTCATCCTCAAACTTAACCTTAACCTCAATTTGCTTTGATTTCGTGTTTCGTGTTCCGGGTTTTGAGTTTCCGGCTTCTAACTGCTGCCTGCTGCCTTCTTCTGTGTTCTCTGTGGAGAATTCTCAACCTCAACCTCAACCTCAACCTCAACCTCAACCTTAACCTTAACCTCTGCCTCTGCCTGGAAAATTTCCCAGCACCTCAAAATAATATTTCCCCACCGCTATTATTTATCATCCACCTATTGCTAAATGTTCTCTTTTTCTTAATTTTGCGACTATTCTAAGACCAACAGACATTAAAATGACAGGTACAAAAAAGATAAAATCAGCTTTAATATCGGTTTATCACAAAGACGGACTCGATGAAATAGTAAAAAAATTAAATGCCCTGGGTGTCCAAATTTATTCAACGGGAGGCACCCAGTCGTTTATAGAAGGATTAGGAGTTGATGTAACGGCCGTAGAATCACTCACCGGTTACCCTTCCATACTCGGGGGCAGAGTAAAAACACTTCATCCCAAAGTTTTTGGCGGTATTCTTGGCCGTAGAAATGTTGAAACGGATCAAAAGCAGATAGAGGATTTCGAAATTCCTGAGATTGACCTCGTTATTGTTGATCTGTATCCTTTTGAAGAAACGGTGGCATCGGGGGCTTCACATGCTGACATCATCGAAAAAATTGATATCGGTGGCATTGCACTTATTCGTGCAGCTGCAAAAAACTACAAAGACGTGGTTATTGTTCCGTCTAAAAGGCAATATCAAAAACTGCTGAAAATCCTTGATGAACAGAACGGTGAAACCTCACTGGAAGACCGTAGCTATTTAGCAGCTGCAGCATTTTCGGTTTCTTCCGGGTATGACACGGCCATCTTCAATTATTTCAACCGGGAACATGATTTCCCTGCATTCCGCCAGGCCATCGATGACAGTAAAACACTCAGGTACGGGGAAAACCCCCATCAGAAAGGTGTTTTCTACGGAAGTTTCGACCAGCTGTTTGAGCAATTGCATGGCAAAGAAATATCTTACAATAATCTGCTCGACATTGATGCAGCCGTTTCTTTAATTTCTGACTTTTCCGAAACAACTGTTGCCATATTGAAGCACAACAATGCTTGCGGACTGGCGTCGCGCAACAATATATCGGATGCCTGGAATGAGGCACTCGCAGGTGACCCTGTTTCTGCTCTTGGCGGAATCATTATCACCAATGGCCGGATTAATGCTGAAGTTGCAGGCGAAATCAATAAGATATTTTTCGAAGTGATCATTGCCCCGGGTTATGACCATGACGCGCTCGATATTCTGAAGCAAAAAAAGAATCGCATTATACTTTTACAAAAACCTGATAAGATATCAGGACAAAGTTCCCGAACCCTCTTAAACGGGGTTTTGGCACAGGAGAAAGACCTCAGGATTGAAACACAGCAAGACTTAAAAACAGTCACGAACTCAAGTCCTGCCGACAGTGAAATTGAGGATCTTCTTTTTGCCAACAAGATTGTAAAACATTCCAAGTCCAATGCCATTGTGATTGCCAAAAACAAGCAGTTGATTGGCAGCGGAGTTGGGCAAACATCTCGTGTTGACGCACTGAAACAGGCTATTGCCAAAGCCCGGGCATTCAATTTTGAGACTGAAGGGGCCGTTATGGCTTCCGATGCTTTTTTCCCTTTTTCCGATTCTGTAGAGCTTGCGCACGAGGCAGGTATAAAAGCAGTTATTCAGCCGGGCGGATCGGTTCGCGACAACGATTCAATAGATTTCTGTAACGCCCATCAAATGTCGATGGTATTTACCGGTACCCGTCACTTTAAACATTAATAAAACATTAAACAATGGGATTGTTTTCATTTTTATCTCAGGAATTGGCCATGGACTTGGGAACGGCCAATACCATAATAATCCAGAACGATAAGATAGTTGTGGATGAACCCAGCATTGTGGCGTTGAACCGCCGTACCGACAAATTGGAAGCAATTGGTGAAAAAGCGCGCCAGATGCACGGAAAAACCCACGACAACATATATACCATTCGTCCTCTTCGCGACGGTGTGATTGCCGATTTTAATGCTGCCGAACAAATGATACGGGGCATGATCAAAATGATCAAACAAAAAGAATCAGGTCTTCACTCCCTCGCTCACAATGGTAATTTGTATCCCTTCCGGCAG
The DNA here is from genome assembly GCF_000250735.1 of Anaerophaga thermohalophila str. Valhall. Taxonomy (GTDB): domain Bacteria; phylum Bacteroidota; class Bacteroidia; order Bacteroidales; family Marinilabiliaceae; genus Anaerophaga; species Anaerophaga thermohalophila_A. The sequence continues at coordinate 25,776 of NZ_AHZV01000295.1, read as the reverse complement.
CACCGAAGTAGAGATAAGAGCCGTACGTGATTCCGGCGAGCATGCCGGGGGCCGCGAAGTTTACATGATCTATGAGCCCATGGCTGCTGCGCTCGGTATAGGCCTCGACGTTGAAGCTCCCGAGGGAAACATGGTAGTCGACATTGGTGGTGGAACAACCGAAATTGCCGTCATCTCACTTGGAGGCATCGTTACCAACAAATCGATACGTATTGCCGGTGATGACCTTACCACCGACATCATGGAATACATGCGGCGCCAGCACAATATTAAAATCGGAGAACGCACCGCCGAAGAAATCAAGATAAGAGTTGGGTCGGCCCTCCCCGAACTTGACGATCCGCCGGCCGATTATATCGTTCAGGGGCCCAATCAAATGACTGCGCTCCCCATTGAAGTTCCGGTTTCATATCAGGAAATTTCGCACTGCCTCGAGAAGTCCATCTCTAAAATGGAAACCGCTATCCTGAATGCTCTGGAACAGACACCCCCGGAGCTCTATGCCGATATTGTTATGAACGGCATCTATCTGGCAGGCGGAGGAGCTTTACTCAGAGGGCTGGACAAACGACTGACCGAGAAGATCAACATCCCGTTCCACATTGCTGAAGACCCTTTGCACGCTGTGGCAAGAGGGACGGGCATTGCGCTTAAAAACAGACACAAATTTTCGTTCCTGATGAGATAGATGCTCAGTTCAGAATTAACTTTTTACAATGAGAAACTTTTTCCGTTTCATCATTCGCTATCATTTTTTGCTGTTGTTTCTTTTACTGGAAATCATCAGCTTTTCGTTTATATTTAATTACAACCAATATCACAGGAACTTTTATTTAAGCTCTTCCAACAAGATTTCGGGTTTTTTTTACGAACAATTCAGTTCTGTTGTTGAATACTTCAGATTGAGAAAGACCAACGAAGAACTGCTCCGGGAAAACTCGGAGCTTCGGAATCAACTGGAAAAAACAGATTTTTTGTCAACTACTGCTACAAGGTTTTATATTGACAGTATTGGCTCTCAAAGATACCGTTACACCCCGGCAAAGGTCATCAACAACTCTGTAAACAAACATTTCAACTATCTTACACTCAACAAAGGTGCTGATGACGGAATACTCCCCGACATGGGAGTAATTTCATCGAGAGGACTGGTAGGCGTCGTGCTTAACACTTCGGACAGTTATTCTACCGTAATTTCTTTGCTGAATACCAGACTTCAGATATCTGCGCGTTTACGTGATACAGGATTTTTCGGTTCATTGGGCTGGGAAGGTTTAAATTACCGGTATGCCACTTTAAGTGGCATTCCTGCCCATGCATCACCCTCGGTGGGAGATGCTGTGGTAACCAGTGGCTACTCATCCATTTTTCCCGAAAACATATTAATCGGAACCATCGATGAAATATCCATCAATCAGGGAGAAGGATTTTATGATATAAGAGTTTTGCTGTCGGTCGATTTCAAACAGCTCCAATATGTACATGTTGTGAAAAAAACAGGTGCAGAAGAACAACGGGAACTTGAAAAACTAAACGAAGATGATTAACTGGTTACCAAGATATTTGTTCAATTTTGTAGCCTTTGTCCTTATTCAGGTATTGTTGCTGAATAATCTTCAGCTTAGTACATTCATGAATCCCTACATTTATGTGTTGTTTATCATCACCCTGCCTTTCTCCACGCCGAGATGGCTGTTATTAATACTTGGATTCATCACCGGACTTACTCTTGACATCTTCATGAATACATTGGGGATACACGCTTCGGCAACTGTCTTCATGGCGTTTTTACGCCCGTTTGTTCTGAGCTCTTTTTCGCCCCGCGACGGATACGAGCCAGGAACCCTTCCTGTTCCGGCCGATTATGGCTTTGGATGGTTTTTTAAATATGCCGCCATATTGGTGACGACCCATCACCTGTTTTTGTTTTTCGTGGAAGCATTCAGTATGGCCGATTTTTTCTCTATACTATGGAAAAGCATACTTAGCGCACTGGCTTCATTGATATTTATCTTTATTGCCATGCTGTTTGCCAGAAATAAATCCGGAACCCTGTAAATCTCTTGGTAAGTGGAAAATCAAAACAATCGAACCATAATAATAAGGCTCATCATGGTTGTTGTAACCATTGTATTTGTCATCCGGCTTTTCATGCTGCAGGTGTTCGATCCATCTTACAAGTTTTCGGCCGAGAGCAATGCCAGAAGAAAGATTACCGAGTTCCCGGCACGGGGTCTGATTTACGACCGCAATAAAGAACTTTTGGTTTCGAACCAGGCCGTTTATGACATTATGGTTGTTCCGAGGGAAATGGGAGAAATTGATACGGCAGAGCTGGCAGAGAGCATGGGCCTTGAAATTGAAAAGGTACGAAGTCTGTTTCAAAACATGAAAAAAGATTTGCAGGCAAGAAAAATTTCATCCTTCCAGCCGTCGATATTTTACAAGCAGATGCCGGCAGAACAATATGGATATTTTCACGAAAAGCTTTATAAATTCAAAGGTTTCTTTGGTCAGCGAAGAATTGTAAGGAAATATGAATATTCAAATGCAGCCAACGTGCTTGGTTATGTGGGTGAAATTGGCGAACAGCAATTAAAGGGACGCCCATACTACAGTCAGGGAGACTACTGGGGTATCAGCGGAGTTGAAAAAACTTACGAAGAAGCCCTGCGCGGGCATAAAGGTGCCAGATATGTCCTGGTTGATGTTCATGGTCGCCAGAAAGGAGCTTTTCGGGAGGGACGGTACGACGAGCCGGCTGTTTCGGGGAAAAACCTGACACTAACATTAGACCACAACCTACAGGCATACGGGGAACTACTGATGCAAAACAAAGTGGGTAGCATTGTCGCCATCGAACCTGCCAGCGGTGAAATTCTTGCCATGGTATCTTCTCCATCTTACGACCCATCGATGCTTGTAGGGCGAAAACGAAATACTAATTTTCCAAAACTGGCCAATGACACGCTTTATCCGCTTTTCAACCGGCCGCTTCAATCGGGATATCCTCCCGGCTCCACTTTCAAAACCATCAATGCGCTGATAGGACTCCAGGAGGGCATAGTTACCCCGGAAACACGCTACAGTTGCCAAATGGGTTATCACACACCTTCATTATCGGTAGGATGCCATGATCACCCGAGTCCGCTGGATTTGCGCGGCTCCATCCAGATGTCATGTAACGCCTATTATTGTAATGTTTTCCGAAACATACTTGACAATCCGGAATACGGTTCACCCAAAACGGGTCTTGATGTTTGGAAAAATTATTTAGTAGATTTCGGTTTCGGGTACAAATTGGGCACCGATTTGAGTAACGAAGCCAGAGGATTTGTTCCCAACAGCGATTATTATGACCAGATATATGGTGGAAGCTGGGGATCGCTCACTGTGATATCTCTGGCCATTGGACAGGGAGAGCTGCTGACAACACCCATACAGATGGCTAACATGACAGCTGCAATTGCTAACCGGGGGCATTGGTTTACACCTCATGTAGCAAAGGAAATTGAAAATGACACCATTCCTTCCCGGTTCACCGAACCACGATATGTCGGTATTGACTCTGCTCATTTCGACCCGGTTATTGACGGAATGGAGCTGGCCATCTGGGGCGGAGAAGGAAGTACCGCCCGGATTGCCCGAATCCCTGGCATCAGCATTTGCGGGAAGACCGGAACTGCAGAAAATCCGCATGGCGACGACCACAGTATTTTTATCGCTTTTGCGCCCAAAGACAATCCACAAATTGCTGTTGCCACTTATGTTGAAAACGGAACCTTCGGCTCTACTTACGGGGCCCCTATCTCAAGCCTGATCATAGAAAAATATCTCAACGGGGAAATACACAGAACCCGGAAATGGATAGAACAACGAATGTTAGAAGCCGATCTGATAAATGAGAGTAACGATTAGACCATACAAAAATATTGACTGGCTGACAGTAATAATTTACATTTTACTGGTCGCTTTTGGCTGGATGAATATCTATGCCGCCAATTACGACCCGGAAGTCGGTTCTTTCTGGGACATTTCAACCGAGCCCACCAGACAACTTGTTTGGATCGGTTTGTCGGTATTGACGATTGGGTTTCTTTTTCTCATCGACAGTAAATTCTTCGTAGAGTTTTCATACATCTTTTTTGGATTGTCGTTATTCCTGCTGCTGATGGCTCTCTTTTTTGGCATAGAGATTAACGGTGCAAAAGCCTGGTTTCAGTTTGGCCCTGTCCGCTTTCAGCCGGCGGAGCTCACAAAAGTAGCGGCAAGTCTTGCCCTGGCCAGGGTGATGAGCCGGTATAACTTCCAAATGAATCGTTCACGGCACACCCTGAAAATGGGAGCCGTGGTGTTCTTGCCGGCAATGATCATATTATTACAAAACGACACGGGTTCTGCTCTTGTCTATTTTGCCTTTTTCCTGGTGTTCTTCCGCGAAGGAATGCCTGCCGTAGTATTATTTCTCGGAGCATTGGCGGCAATAGTTTTTGTGCTTTCTCTGCTTTACGAAACCATTTATATTTATGCCGGATTATTTGTACTTTTTTGTGCGATTATTTATTTCGCAAAACAGAAGAAGACGGCCATTATCTCTTTCGGTATTACAGCTTTTGCTTTTGCACTAACAGTAGGCATTTTCGATGTATTGGATAAAGAATCCGGATATATTTTACCGTTCATAATAAGTGTGGGCATTACTTCAGCTTATCTTGTTATAAAAACCGTAGTTAAACGTTTGCCGCAATTGGGAATTGGTCTGTTTTTACTATGGGCAATGCTGGGCTATACCTATTCTACCAACTATTTTTTCGATTCTGTACTCTCCGGTTATCAGAAAAACAGGATTCTGGTTATGATAGGCCTGGAAAACGACCCGCAAGGAGTGGGATACAACGTCAACCAGTCGAAGATAGCCATAGGTTCAGGCGGATTTTCCGGAAAGGGATTTCTGGAAGGCACCCAAACCAAATTTGATTTTGTGCCCGAACAAAGTACAGACTTCATCTTTTGCACAGTTGGGGAGGAATGGGGATTTTTAGGTACATCCATGGTAATACTTCTGTTCCTGACCCTCCTTTTGCGCATTGTTTACCTTGCCGAACGACAACATTCCGATTTCAGCCGTATTTATGGTTATAGTGTTGTAGCCATTTTCTTCATGCATATTGCTATCAATATAGGAATGACAATTGGTCTGGCTCCTGTTATCGGTATACCGCTACCCTTTTTTAGCTATGGCGGCTCTTCTTTCTGGGGGTTTACAGTCTTGCTGTTTATTTTTCTGAAACTGGATACCAACAGGGCAGAATTGATACGATAAAAAAATTTGTTTCGAAACCCCCTGATTTGCATCAAATAAAAATTTTATCTGCCAACAGGGATTACGATAGAATTCTCCTTTTAATTATATTTGGAAGAATTTTCCCGGAAGGAGGAAGATTTTCGGACTTTGGATTATTGCTTGTTTCTGCAGGAGCGGAACAATATAAATAGTGTCTGTCCATAAAGTACCATTTGCTGTGTTACGCTCGTCCGAAAATTACTCATTTACGATGAGTAAACTCCGTATTTTCGGACCTCGCAAGCCTTGCAACTGGCACTTTCTGAACAGACACACTTATTGTAAAAATTTTTGCGAGTTTATAGACAAGCACTAAATATTCGTAAAATGCTGTCCGAAACCTGTACAAACAACCTGCAACAGCATGAAAAACCGCACAAATTGCAGCAATAAGGATAACCAAAAAAGGACACAACTTAAATGTAAGGCAAAATGGTGCAGAACTATTCGGAAGAAACCATACGCACACTTGACTGGAAAGAACACATAAGGCGAAGGCCGGGTATGTACATCGGAAAACTCGGCGACGGGACTTTTGCCGACGATGGGATTTATGTCCTCATAAAGGAGGTCATGGACAACTCGGTCGACGAATTTATGATGGGATTTGGCAAAGATATCCGCATCGATCTTTCTGAAAAGCATCTGGCAGTAAGAGACTTCGGGCGGGGTATTCCACTGGGAAAAGTGATGGATGTAGCCTGTAAGATGAACACCGGTGCCAAATATGACAGCAAAGTATTTAAAAAATCAGTTGGGCTGAACGGAGTGGGAATTAAGGCAGTCAATGCCCTTTCCGACCGGTTTGTCATCCAGGCTTTTCGCGACGGGGAGACCAAACGAGTTGTATTCAGCAAAGGAGAACTGGTAGAAGATGCCCCGGTAGAACCCTCAAAAGAGCCCAATGGTACCTTTGTCGAATTTGTACCTGATGAATCCATCTTCAACGATTTTGCATTCAGGGAAGAGTACATAAGCTCGCTGCTCAGAAACTATACTTATCTGAATACCGGGCTTACCATTCATTTCAACGGTGAAGAATACCGCTCTGAAAACGGTCTGCTCGACCTGTTGGATGAGCAAATGACCGAAACCGGTTTGTACCCTATCATATCGCTGAAAGACGATGATCTGGAAATTGCCGTAACCCATTGCAATCAGTACGGCGAAGAATATTACACTTTTGTTAACGGCCAGCACACGACTCAGGGAGGAACCCATCTGCTGGCTTTCAGAGAGGCTTATGTAAAAACAATTCGTGAGTTCTACAATAAAAACTTTGATGTTTCCGACATCCGATCTGGAATTGTTGCAGCAGTTAGTATAAAGATTGAAGAACCGGTATTTGAATCGCAGACAAAAACTAAGCTGGGGTCAAAGGACATGTCGCCTGGCGGGGCTTCGATACGAAACTATATGCTTGATTTTGTCAAAGAAAAGCTTGATAATTTCCTGCATAAAAACCCTGATACAGCAGAAATACTGCATAAAAAAATACTGGAATCGGAAAAAGAAAGAAAAGCCATTTCAGGCATCCAGAAACTGGCACGCGAACGCGCCAAAAAAGTTAGTCTGCATAACAAAAAGCTGCGCGATTGCAGGATCCATTTCAATTCCAATCACGAACGCAAGCTGGAAACCTCTATTTTCATTACCGAGGGTGATTCTGCCTCGGGCTCCATCACCAAAGCCCGCGACGTTAGTACCCAGGCGGTTTTCAGTCTGAAAGGAAAGCCACTCAACACCTACGGTCTAACCCGCAAGGTGGTATACGAAAACGAAGAATTTAATCTGCTTCAGGCAGCGCTCAACATCGAAGAAGGAATTGAGGCCCTGCGCTACAATCAGGTAATCATCGCTACTGATGCCGACGTTGACGGGATGCATATTCGGTTACTATTGCTGACATTCTTTCTGCAATTTTTCCCGGAACTGGTAAAAAACGGACATTTGTTTATCCTGCAAACTCCGCTTTTCAGGGTGCGAAACAAAAAAGAAACCTTTTACTGTTACACCGAACAGGAACGTCTGAATGCTATAAAAAAAATCGGGAAAAATGCCGAAATTACAAGATTTAAAGGGCTGGGAGAAATTTCCCCCGACGAATTCCAGCATTTTATAGGCAAGGATATCCGCCTGGAGCCGGTTAGTATGAAAAAAGAGGACGCCTTTAAAGAGCTGCTGGAATTTTACATGGGAAAAAATTCGCCAAACAGGCAGAATTTTATCATTGACAACCTGGTGGTTGATGAAGAAATGCTTTAAAAAATGAGTGACGATATCAATAAACATCCGGAAACACCCGAAGGAAACAACGAAGAGCCAGAAAAAGGAGAGAATCGTGACAACCTGTCGCAACAAAGGCAGGATGAGTCCCACGATGTAAAAATTACGCCTCTCCAGGGAATGTATCGTTCATGGTTCCTCGACTATGCGTCGTATGTCATCCTTGAACGGGCCGTACCTCATATTCACGACGGTCTGAAACCTGTGCAGCGTCGCATCCTGCATGCCATGCGCAGAATAGAAGACGGCCGGTATAACAAAGTGGCCAATATCATTGGATACACTATGCAGTATCACCCGCACGGTGATGCTTCAATCGGTGATGCGCTGGTGCAGTTGGGGCAGAAAAACCTGCTCATTGACACGCAGGGAAACTGGGGAAACATTTTTACGGGCGATAGTGCAGCTGCCCCGCGATACATCGAAGCCCGCCTGAGCAAGTTCGCCCTCGATGTCGTGTTTAACCCGAAGATAACCGAATGGAAACCTTCCTACGACGGAAGAAATCAGGAACCGGTGGCCTTGCCTGTTAAATTTCCGCTGCTCCTGGCCCAGGGAGTAGAAGGCATTGCTGTTGGTCTCGCTTCCAAAATATTACCCCACAACATTGCCGAACTCATCGACGCTTCCATCGCCTACCTGAAAGGCCAGTCTTTCGAATTGTATCCCGACTTTCCTACAGGCGGAATGATGGACGTATCAAGATACAACGACGGTCTGCGGGGCGGAGTTGTGCGGGTAAGGGCAAAAATCAGCAAACTCGACAATAAGACACTGGTTATTTCGGATATTCCTTTCGGGAAAAATACCACAACCTTAATAGAGTCGATACTCAAAGCCAATGAAAAGGGCAAAATAAAAATCAAAAAAATTGACGATAATACCGCCCAAAAGGTAGAGATACTCGTACATCTGCCCGCCAACACCTCGCCCGACAAAACCATCGATGCGCTTTATGCTTTTACCGACTGCGAACTTTCGATCTCTCCCAATGCCTGCGTAATTCGCGACGAAAAGCCGGCATTCCTTACTGTAAGCGAAATACTAAAATCAAACACGGACCACACGGTACACCTGCTGACCCGGGAACTCGAAATTCGCAAAGGAGAACTTGAAGAAGCGTGGCACCTCTCATCTCTGGAAAAAATCTTTATCGAAAACAAAATATACCAGCGCATTGAGGAATGCGAAACCTATGAGGCCATCATCAAGACCATTGATCACGGACTGGAACCCTTCAAAAAATTATTAAAACGGGAAGTTACGCGCGATGATATCATCAAGCTGACCGAGATCAAGATTAAGCGAATCTCCAAATTCGATTCCAAAAAGGCCGATGAATATATTGCTTCGCTGGAAGAGGAACTGGAACAGGTTGAGTATAACCTTAACAACATTATTCCCTACACCATTGATTATTACAAGGGCCTGAAAAAGAAGTACAGCTCCCGTTATCCGAGAATGACGGAAATAAGAAGTTTCGAAAACATAGAAGCTTCTAAAGTGGTTGTAAAAAATGAGAAACTTTATATCAACCGTGAAGACGGATTTGTCGGAACTGCCCTGAAGAAAGATGAATTTGTGTGCAACTGTTCGGACATTGACGACATCATCATCTTCTACAAAGACGGGCGGTACCTGGTCACTAAGGTGCAGGAAAAAGCTTTTGTAGGTAAAAACATTATTCACATTGCCGTCTTCAAGCGAAACGACAACAGAACCATTTACAATGTAGTTTACCGCGACGGTAAACGAGGCAATACCTATGTCAAACGTTTTGCCGTAACAGGTGTTACTCGCGACAAAGAGTACAACCTGACCAAAGGAACGCCAGGCTCTGAAGTGCTCTATTTCAGCGCTAACCCCAACGGGGAGGCTGAAGTTTTGAAGGTAACACTGAAACCCCGTCCCCGTCTCCGGAATCAGTTTTTTGAATTCGACATGGCCGGGCAGGCCATAAAAGGACGAGGTGCGCAGGGCAATATCCTCACAAAATACGACATTCACAAAATAGTGCTTAAGAAAAAAGGAGAAAGCACACTGGGAGGTCGAAAGATATGGTTCGAGCCGGAAATACTACGCCTGAATGTTGACGGACACGGGAAATATTTGGGAGAGTTCCATCCGGGCGACCAGATACTTGTAATGACAACAGACGGCTATTTTTTCCAAACCAGTTACGACCTGGCCAATCATTATGAAGACAACATCCTTTACATCGAAAAATTCAATCCCGACGTTGTTTGGTCTGCTGTCTATTATGATGCCGACCAGGATTACTATTACGTCAAACGCTTCCAGGTTGAACCCGTCAGCAAGCCGCAAAGATTTATCGGAGATAATCCCAAATCGCGACTCATACGTCTGACACACGTGGATTATCCACGACTGGAGATAAAGTTTGGCGGCGAGGATAAAGACCGGGAGAAAAAAATCGTAGAGGTAGCCGAATTTATTAATGTTAAAGGTTGGCGGGCTAAAGGAAAAAGATTAACCACTTACCAGGTACATAAAATAATGGAACTGGAACCCATCGTCAGAGAAAAACCTGAACCTGAACCCGAGTCCGAACCTGAAACCGAATCTGAAGAAATGAAGGACACAACGGAGGATGAAGACAAGGGACAGATGTCTATTTTCTGAATAAGAGATCATGGCAGAACCAATCTATCTTACAGGATTTATGGGGAGTGGGAAAACCACATTTGGCCGGATGCTGGCCCGTGCCCTCAACCGTGATTTTCTGGACCTTGACCATCTAATTGAAAAGCAGGAAGGAGCTTCTGTTTCCGAACTGTTTTCAAAATACGGGGAAGACGGATTCAGAGCGCTCGAACACAAGGCCCTGCTCTCGACACAAGATATGAAAAATGCAATTATTGCAACTGGCGGAGGGGCTCCCTGCTTTCAGGACAATATGGATTTCATGAACCGGTACGGGCTGACCATCTATCTGAAAGTTTCTCCCGAGGTACTTGCCAAACGCCTCCTTCCCGCCCGGGGTCACAGACCACTGATAGCGGGGAAGAGCGAATCAGAGCTGTTGGATTTTATCAGAACAAAACTTTCGGAACGTGATCCCTGGTACAACAAAGCACAAATTATTGCCGATACTTCGGGGCTTTCTCCCCAGGATACACTTCGCATTGTAATGAAGGCTCTGGAATTACGTTAAAATTGGCTTTCAGACTTCCTCTTCGTCGTTTTACCCTGGAAAAAGCTCATTTTAATCAATTATTAATCTACTTTTTACACCAGGATGAATTGATTCCTATACATTTGTAGAAATCTTTCCGTTCCAATGAGAAAACAAACAATTCTTCTTTTCTTCCTCATTCTGTTGGGTGGAGTCGGGATTAGGGCACAATCAGACGCCGGTCGCCCAAAAATCGGTCTGGTACTTAGTGGAGGCGGAGCCAAAGGTCTGGCGCATATAGGAGTTCTCAAAGTACTGGAAGAAGAGGGAATAGTCCCCGATTACATAACAGGCACCAGCATGGGAAGCATTATAGGCGGACTTTATGCCTCGGGTTACAGTGCACATGAACTCGACTCCATTGTGAAGAATGTGAGCTGGGGACGGTTGCTCTCCGATGCTTTGCCACTTTCAAGTGTTTCACCCCACGAAAAGGAGGACTATAATCGTTATCAGGCAGAGTTTACCATCACAAAAAACGGACTGGAAATACCATCGGGTTTGATCAAAGGACAGCAGATCAGTGCTCTCTTTTCAAATCTGACATGGCACGTTGCCGATATTAACGACTTTGATCAGCTCCCCATTCCGTTTCGTTGCGTTGCAGCTGATCTGAAAAGCGGAAGAGAATATATTTTCAGTAAAGGTGATCTGGCTACAGCCATGCGTGCCAGTATGTCGATACCAACGGTTTTTTCACCCGTTAAGATCGACACACTTCTGCTTGTCGACGGCGGGATACTCAACAATTTCCCTGTACGGTTGTGCAAACAAATGGGGGCAGATATCATTATTGGCGTAAATGTCGGATTTCAGGACGGTCAGGAAGAAGATGAACTGAAAACATTTCCCGAAATATTAATGGCATCGGCTACTCTTGCAGGAAATATTTCTACACGAAGAGCCATCAGGCATACCGATCTCCTCATCTCTCCCGATCTTGAGAATTACAATACCGGAAGTTTCTTCGATGCCCCGAGGATCATTGAGCTGGGAGAACTGGCAGCCAAAGCAAAAACAGACCAACTCCGCCGGCTTGCCGATTCAATAAAGTGGATGCCAATCCAACCCCGGATGGATAAGGACAAAAACCGGGAAATTATAATTTCTCAAATCTCAATTAACGGATTACGAAACATTAACCAGCAATTTCTCCTTGGACATATCGGGATACAGCCTGGCGATACCATTACTCCCAAAATGATGGATAAGGGACTTAAAAATGCTATGGGTACCCGTTACTTCGAAAATATAACCTACCGGATAGAACCTTTGAATTCGGGATACTTGCTTACCCTGAATCTGGAAGAAAGCCCACAGGCAAAAGCAAAATTCTCGCTTCATTACGATAATGAATACAAAGCCGGAATTATGTCCAACCTCACCATCAGGAATCTTTTTGGCCATACCTCGCGTACTTCTTTTACCGCTGACATCTCCGAAACACCGGAATTCACCGTTTCACAAATCAACTTCATGGGCGAAAAGCAGATAACCGCAGCCAAAACAGAGCTTGAATACGAAAGCAATAACCTGCCTGTTTATCTTGACGACGGCTCCAAATACGGCACTTTTAATCATCGCTATTCAGCGGCAAGACTCGGCTTTATGACTGCCCTGGGCACCCGCTGGCAAATGGATGCCTACGTTAAATTTGCCAAATCCACGCTCCAAAACAAAACCGGTTTCTCTGATATTTTCTATGCCGGCGTGGAACGCTTCGGAAACAACTTCCTTTCGTCCAATTTTGATTTCATTTACAGTTCAATCGACAGCAGATATTTTCCTGTCAGGGGTTCCGAAATAAAGCTAAGTTATAAATTCAATATCGATGTACAACAGCTCTACAAAGGCTCTTCACAAGGTGAAGAGATGGTCTCAGCCATAACTGAATCTCCTCATCAGAACTATTTTACATTGGGCGGACACCTTAGAAAGTTTTTTCCAATAAACCGGGAACTGACGGTTGGGATAAGAACATCGGGACAAATTATCAGTCGCACGCCTCCCCTGCTCGGCCTTTCCTTTATAGGCGGGCTGCCCTTTAACAACCGAAGCAATGAAGTTCATTTTATCGGCTATTCCTTCCGGGAGAAAATTGCTGAAAACTTTGCATTGGGTGAGATCAACCTGAGATACAACATTGTTAAGCAGGTACATTTAAATGCTACAGGCAGTATTCTTATTTCGGAATTGAACTTACCGGAAGTAATAGAACCCATAGGTCTGGACAAAACAGAACAGGTACTGGGATATGGACTCATGATCGCTTACAACAGTTTTCTGGGCCCGCTTCAATTAGGTATGGGGAGCAACAACACCGATAACCGCATCAGGTGGTATTTTAATTTCGGGTTTAACTTTTGAAACGCTAAGTCGCAGAGATGCAGAGTTTTCTAAATCAACCCCCTGGCTTTAAACTCCAGATATTTATTAATTGTGGCCACGGTCAGTTTCCCCGGCTTACTAAGAATGGCGTGTATCCCGTTTCTTTCCAACTCTTTAACGATGAGTTTCTTATCAAACATAAACTTTTCAGCGATGGTCTGCCGGTATATATCTTCAACATCGCTCGCCTGGTTATGAATGAGCTTTTCAATCTCGGTATTTTCAAAGAACACAACCATCAGCAGGTGATTGGATGCCAGCCTTCTGAGAAAAGGCATTTCACGATGAGCCGACTTAAGACTTTCAAAATTGGTATAAAGAACCAGCAGGCTCCGTTGCGGTATTTTATGCCGAACCACGGCGTATAATGCTTCAAGATTGTGCTCCAAAAACCCGGTCTGCTGATTATAGAGCATCTCCATAATGGTTTGGAGGTGATGGGGTTCCCTCCGGGCAGGCAGCATGCACCTCACCTTCTCATTAAAGGTGATCAGACCGGCTTTATCGTGCTTCAGCATGGCAATATTGGCAAGCACAAGAGAGGTATTTATGGCATAATCGAGCAGGGAAGTCCCGTTGAAAGGCATTTTCATAGTACGCCCCATGTCGATGAGCGAAAAAACCTGCTGTGATTTTTCATCCTGGTATTGATTGACCATCAATTGCGCACGCCTGGCGGTAGCTTTCCAGTTTATGGTGCGAATATCGTCGCCTTTGATATATTCGCGTATCTGATCAAATTCCATCTGATGACCGTACTTTCTCACCTTCTTGATACCCACTTCGCTCAAACGGTCGGAAATGGCCATTATCTCAAACTTGCGCATTTGCACAAAAGAAGGGTAAACTTTTACCATAACAGGTGCAGCTGCCTTTATCCTGCGCGATAAAAATCCCTGACGGGTAGATATATAAACATTAAGATTTCCAAAATGGTATTCACCTCTTTCGACAGGGCGCAAAGAATAATTAAACGACCATGTTTCACCAGGCGATAACCACCCCTTCCGGTAAAAGTTCCTGATCTGAAATTGTGGCGGTAATTCATCAATCACCTCGCAACGAATTCTCACAGGAAGAAAATTCATCAGTTCAACAGAGACGTTATTCTTATCTCCGTTACTGAACCGGGGCGGCAGTTGACGGTTTCCTTCCAGTATGCGGCCTCCCCTCCGGTATAATATCATAATGTCTATAACAACGAGTGAAAAAAAGACTGCAACGGCAACAAGACCCGTAATAAAAAAAAGAAACCAAAAGTGCCCCAGCAGAAATAAAACTACCAGAACCGAAAGACCATAATAAAAATGAGGTCGCAAATATGTTGATTGAATGGTCATTCGTTTAAAATTGTTAGTGAGGATTACCTTGGCACTTCCACCGAGTCAACGATACGCCTGATAACATTTTCGGGCTGAAGCCCTTCCATCTCTTTTTCCGGAGTAAGTATCACCCGGTGATTAAGAACCGGAACAACCATCTCTTTCACGTCTTCGGAGGTTACAAAATCGCGCCCTTCGAGGGCAGCAAAAGCTTTTGCCGACCGCAGAACGGCAATTGAGGCTCTCGGACTTGCTCCAAGGAAGAGGCTGCTGTTGTTCCGGGTTTTGTCAATAATCTTGGCAATATAGCTGAGTATATCATGATCAACAGCCACTTTGGTTATCAATTCCTGAAAATCAATAATCTCCTGAGCAGAAATAACGGGCGACACTGCCTCTGTTTCAAGAACATTACCCCGCTCCTGGGCATTTTGCAAAATGGTCACTTCCTGATCAAGGGTAGGATAATCCAGCTTTATTCTAAAGAGAAATCTGTCAAGTTGAGCTTCGGGCAGTCGATACGTACCTTCATGCTCAACAGGGTTCTGAGTCGCCAGAACAATAAAAGGTTTTTCCATCGGGTGTGTAATCCCGTCGATAGTGACCTGCCGCTCCTCCATAACCTCGAACAAAGCGGCTTGTGTCTTTGCTGGTGCGCGGTTCACCTCATCAATAAGAATAATATTGGAAAAAACCGGCCCCTTATTGAACTTAAATTCCGAACGCCCGGAGTGGAATACCATTGTTCCCAACACATCCGAAGGCATCAGGTCGGGTGTAAACTGTATCCTTGAAAATCCGGTATTGATGCACCGTGAAAGCAATTTGGCTATCATTGTCTTGGCAATGCCTGGCACCCCTTCAAGAAGCACATGTCCATTGGCCAGAAGCGCCGTCAGCAAGTGGTCCAGAACACGTTCCTGGCCCACAATGACTTTCCCGATTTCATTTCGTATCCTGAAAGCTGCATGATTGAGTTCTTCAACATTTAAGCGGCTTTCAAATAATGAATTACCGTCGTCGTTAGGTAAATTTTCTAATGCCATAATTTATCTGCAATTATTGTAAAAAAATTCAATTTGCCGGTTAAACTGCTCCAGGTCTTCCTGCGAAATCTGTTTCAAATTATGCAGGCGATTTCCCATGCTGAAGAGGGCTGCTACCGATCGCTCTGAAACACCGGACTTCCGGGATACTTCCGAGATAATCCGGTTTTCATCAACCGCGGTGTTGATAAAATATCGCGAGCGTAGAAACTCAAGGAAATACGTAAATCTTTTCCGTGCGATATCCAGATGGTCGTGCCTGCGGTAATATAGCCGGGCCATTGTTTCTATAAAGCTCAGCGATGTATTTTGAGGCCTTTTTATAACAGGAATGGGGCGTTGCACCCTTTTACTGCCAAAAAACATCAGCATAATAATTCCAAAGAGGAGGGTATACCATGCCAGCCTCAACGACCGGTTGTCAAGGATGTAATCGAAAAGTCCCTCCTGATGCATCGAGCGTGGTTTATAAAACTCGTCCCATACGGTCGACTGTACAGGCAAATAAGATAATGATTTAAAAATATATTCACTATTATTTCGCGATAAAAGATGATAATTTGTGAAGGCAACAGGATTACTATGCAAGTAAAAATACCCGTCGCCATATTTGGTTCTGATATAGTTTGTATTTCCTTTGTTGTCATGCCCCAGGACCGTGGTCCTTGCCGTGTCGTATCTTGAAAAGTAAAACCTTGTCATCCAACGCGGATACCAGTAGCCGAACCCCGACCTCAGTTTTTTATTGGAGAAATAAAATCCGACAGAATCGGAAGTAAAGAAATCCATGTTGGGCAGCAGATCGGGTTTATATTCCAGTTTAAAGGTATCGGCAAGTGCCCCGAAAATGCGTTCTGCCGCAATAAATATATGATTTCCTGCCGAAGCAGTTTTTAATATTTCTTCTGCATCCTCCGGCTCCATTTTTATGCGACCGTTGATATAAATAAAATTGGTATTCAGAGGTATCTTGTTGTCAAGAAAAGCATGCGGCGGTGTCCATGACGTAACAATTTCTTTTTCGGGGAAAAGGTCGGTCAGAGACTCAAAGACAAGGTTATTGCCAAACGGTATTCTATCACTTTTGGAAAAACTGTAGCTCCAGTCTATCGGCCTGGGTGCAAAAACCGCTGCTATGATAAGCAGTAAAAGACCAACGGCTACTGCCCATGTCAATATCTTTTCTTTCCGGGATGAGAATCTCATGACAAAGGCCCTCCTTCTTTAGCAGGTACAAAAATCTTTTCCACCTTATCATACTGGCTTCGGGAAATATCGATATGACCATACCATATTACATCAAACAGTTGCATTCGTTTACGAAACTGTTCCCTTTCCCGGGAATTTTGTATTTCACGGTAATAATCAAAATTGGTTTTGTAATGCTTCAGAACAATTTTACCCGTTGCCTGGAGCTCTCTTAAGTAAAGAAGAAACAATATCCTTACGGCTTCTCTGTAAGCCCCGTTGTTGCGATACATCTTTAGCATTTCCCGGAGTTTTTCCGGTGAATATTCCTGTTCATCCTGGCCAAACTGCAGACCGGATGTTTCCTGACGGTGCGAAAGCACAAACAAACCACTTACCGGCACATCCAAAAATTTCAGCAATAAATACAGTACAAACAGGCCGCCAATGGCCAGGAGTAAATAAAAAAACCAGGGGCGCCCTTCGGTAACAGAGAACAACCAGCCAAACAAACGGGACAAAACATAATCCCAAAAACCTGGGCCCTGATCCCTGTCGTAAGTGTAGTCAGGGTTGGATTTCCATACTTCTATCTTATTATAAGGGGGATGACGGTACTCTACTTTGCCGTTATCCCACACGGAGACTTCATCTTTGGAAGAAATAAAAGACGAATCTCTTTCTTCTGCCAGAAGGGATAATGAAACAACAGACAATAGTATAAACAGAAATCCGGCTTTCAGCATTATGCATCTTCATTTATTGCAGATACCTTATCCATCAATGTTTCACGATCTTTCTGTTCACGAAGATTGTAATACTGGAAGCCAACAATAATATTCCAGACAGGATAGATCAGATATTGCCCCAGGCCACCAACAATGGTCGTTATGATGAAAGCAAGAGAATCGCTGTTCACCGCCTCCTGTTGCCCGGAGCCTACCAGAAATCCCTCAACGCCGGCAATAATCATGGCCGGTATCGAAAATAATGTGCCTACAATGCTGATAATCAGGTATGAAAGGAGAAGTATGCCGAAAGTAATCCACCAATTGTTGCGTATCAACTGAAAACAACGGGAAAATGTTTCACCAAACCCTTTGTCTTCAATAATCTTCACATAAAGAATAAACGACAACGGCACCCAAAGATAAATGGCAGGAATGACCAAAAGTATCACCCCGAAAATCATAATCACACCGGCCACAATACTGTAACCAATGATAGCACCAAAATGTCTGACAAATCTGTTCCAGACATCAAGCGAACTAAAGTTCCCTTTTCCTTTCTCTTCGTATTCGCCAAAATAGGCCGGTACCAATCCGCTTATAAAAAGCTGGGCCAGCATTCCAAAAATAATGGTCAAAAACACCAGCCAGGCCGAAGGGGCATTGCTTCCGGTTCCACCCTGCACTACCTTCAAAACAGAGGTAAAGGTATCCTGGGCATAGTAAGCGCTCATTATAGCCGCAATAATAATTGGCACACCTGCATATAAGGTAATGACCTGAAACAGTTTTTTCAGCTCCTGGGTAATAAATGCAAAGGAAGCATTGAAAACATCAGAAAAGTCTCTTTCTTTTTTTAATTCAATTTCCGGTTTGTTCATAACGGGTTGTTTTTAGGATTATTTACACGTTGATGAATATAATATGGGTAATAAACAAAATATCCGACAATAAGCACCAATGAAATAATAATGATCAGTACATTTAGGGCAAGGGACATCTGATTGTAATATCTGGTAATAAAACTTTCGATAAATCCGGCGAGAATAAAGAAAGGAACCAGGCCAAGCATAATTTTTGTTCCTTTGCGCACTCCTTTGACAAAAGCGGTTTTTCGTGGTAGTGTTCCCGGCCAGATAAAACTCTTGCCGAGTATTATTCCGGCGCCTCCGGCCAGCACAAAAGCCGACAATTCCAAAGTGCCATGGAGGAATATTCCCAGCGAAGATACCGTTAAGAGTGAGTGCTGGTAAAAAAAAGATTGAAAAACGCCTACCATCACACCATTCCGAAACAAATGAAACATTGTTCCCAAAGGGGTAAGTAATCCGAAAAGAAAAACAACAAAAGAGACCAGTACATTATTTCCGGTTATCATCAAAAACATGGGGAGTTCCCCCATTTGTCCGTAAACGGCCAGCGGGTCTCCTTTTTCAATATTGTCAAGGGTCATATTAACATATTGGTCGCCAAGCACCAACCTGGCAAAATCATCGTTATCGAATGCAGAGACGGCGCCGATAAGCATAGAAACACAAAACACAATTAGTGAAATAAGGAAATAGTGGCGTCCCTGATACAAATCGAAGGGAAGCTCTCTGGTCCAAAATGTAAGAAAACGGGTCGATTTTTCCTTTTTATTTTGGTATATAAGGTGATAAGCCTTGCTGCCCAGATTATTGAGATACTGTACAACAGAGGATTCGGGGTAAAAAGTACGTGCAAAGGATAAATCATCGGTGAGCTGAATATAATGGTCTGCCAGCTCATCAGGATTCATCCGCTGAGGGGTGGCAATTTTGGTTTCAAAATCCTGCCAACGCTTACGGTTTTTCTGGATGAAGGTTATTTCACGCATTCTGAAAACGTTAAACTCCGGCCAATTTAAACAAAAAAACACAACATTCAGAGCCTGACCGGACACTTTTTTGTTTAAAACCATATACAACCACTTCGACCGGCATCATAGAATTATTTGACAACCAACTCTTAAACAAGAAAGAAAGGCAAAATATTTTTATTACTTTTGTTTGCAGAAAAATCAACTTTACCCGCTTATCTGATGGAAACTATTGAACTTAATACCACTCAAAACGTTTCGTTACAATTTCCTGTAGCCAGCATTGCCGACCGCATTTTGGCATTCTTTTTCGATGCGGTATTTATGGGTCTGTATTCCATTCTGGTTGGAGTCTTTTTATCGGGTTGGCTTGGACTGGAAACCTGGGGCATTGTTTTCCTTTTTTCTCCCCTTTTCTTTTACCACCTGATATTTGAAATCTTTTTTAACGGCCAGAGTCCGGGAAAAAGAATCATGAACATCAGGGTATTTAAGGCCGATGGTTCACAACTCACTGCCGGCAGATGTTTTATTCGCTGGATATTCCGGCTTGCTGATATTACCTTTACTTCGGGCGCACTTGCCACGCTAATCATTATTATCAACGGTAAAGGACAACGGCTGGGGGATATTGCTGCCGGAACAACAGTACTCAAAACCGGAAAAAAGAACACATTTCAGCAAACGCTCTGGATGGATGTGGAAGAAGACTACCAACCCCGCTTTCCCGAAGCAGAACGCCTTACCGATAAAGATGTGCAAACCATAAAAGAGGTAGTGCAGATTACTAAAGATCCCAATCGCAGGCCCGATAATTATATTGAACTGCTGAGTAACACCCGCCAGGCCATAGAACAAAAAACACAGACCTCATCCCGGATGTCTGATCTGGATTATCTTACCACTATGATTAAAGACTATAATGCTTGTCACCAGGCATCGAGGTAAGCCCGGCTGCTGCCAATACCTGCAAATCTGAGGATCCAGAGCAATACAAACAGCCTCTAACCAGTGTCTGTCCATAAAGTACCATTTGCTTCGTTACGCTCGTCCGAAAATTACTCATTTACGATGAGTAAACTCCGTATTTTCGGACTTCGCAAGCCTTGCAACTGGCACTTTCTGAACAGACACGCATATTGTGAAAATTTTTTCAAGTTTATAGACGAACACTAAATAGTGTCTGTCCATAAAGTACCATTTGCTTCGTTACGCTTGCCGCCAAAAACCATATTTATGTTTGCAGGAATTCAGGTAAAACTTGGTTAGTTTAAAAATTTTTTAAAATTTACCCCACAATTAATAAAAAGAGATTTACAAAGCGCAACAGACCGTCATATTTTTAAATGGAGGATGATTCACATAACATTGGTATGCTGAATTTTAGAAGCTATAAGTTTAATTTTTGGGTTCTGCCCTTATTTTAGTGGTTAAATAATAAATATCAATACAAAACACTGTTTAGATAGTATCTGTCCATAAAGTGCCATTTACTGTGTTACGCTCGTCCGAAAATTACTCATTTACGATAAGTAAACTCCGTATTTTCGGACTTCGCAAGCCTTGTAAATGACACTTTCTGAACAGACACATGATAAGTAGGAAACTTTTCCTACTTTATAGACACATACTAAATAGTGTCTGTCCATAAAGTGCCATTTGCTGTGTTACGCTCGCCGCCAAAATACTCATTTACGGAAAGTAAACTGCGTTTTTGCCGGCTTCGCAAGCCTTGCAACTGGCAATTTCTGAACAGACACACATATTGTAAAATTTTTTGCGAGTTTATAGACGAACACTAAAAACGGCGTATTGCAACTGTATACAAACAATTATCAGATTATAGACAGGCACTAAATACCTCAACCATGAATCTTCGAACTGTGTTATCCGACTCTGATGAAGTGAGTAATCAAAGTCGGCAGGCTAAACAGAAAAATAAAATAATAAGAACCCTTTCCAAATCCAATCATGCACTGACCATACCTGAACTTCAGAAGCAGGTGCGGATCAGTACGCCGACAGTTATCAAGCTCATTAACGAGCTTATTACAGACGACCTGGTACAGGAAGAGGGCAAAAAAGAGACCGACAACGGGCGTCGCCCCACTCTTTACTCCTTAAACATCAACAGGTTTTATGCCGTAGGAGTAGAAATTCTGTTCAAGAGAATCAGCGTTTCTGTTGTTCGTCTTGATCAGGAAGTCATGCTTGAAAGACAGAACAGGGAATTCAGACTGGAAAATACGCCCGAATGTCTCGAGGAAGTCGTCTCCTTTATCCGTGAAACCCTTGATGATTGTGATGTTTCAATGGATAATATTCTTGGCATAGGCATTGGTCTGACCGGACGTGTCAACAGTCTGACAGGCGAGTCTTATAACTTTTTCACTTTTACCGAAAAACCGGTCGGCCAATATCTGACGGAAAGGTTAGATAAGCAGGTATTTGTTGACAATGACACGCATGTTATGGGCCTGGCGGAGCAAGTTTTGGGGCAGGCGAAAGAGGCACGAAATGCATTGATCCTGAATGTGAGCCGGGGATTGGGAATGACCATCATCGCCAACAAGAGGCTGATTACAGGAGGTATGGGATTTGCCGGCGAGTTCGGTCACATGCAAATGGGGAATTCCGACAAGTTATGCATCTGCGGGAAGAGAGGGTGTCTTGGAATGGAAGTCTCCGGTTATGCCCTGGAAGAAAACTTCAAGCAAGCCATAAAAGAGGGAGGGACGTCGCTGGCCATAAATGACAAACCGCTTGAAGATATTCGTTACGACGACATACTTGAAGCAGCCAACCAGGGCGACGGATTATGTATCAATCTCCTTCAGGAAATGGGAGAAATTCTGGGGATGGCTCTGGGCAATATTGTCAATCTTTTGAATCCGGAATTAATTATTATCGGAGGGAAATTTGCACAGGCAGGCTATATGTTTTCAGATTCCATAAAAACCGGCATGAATAAAACAGCCCTCACACTTCCTCTAAAATATGTAACACTCAAAACATCTCAACTGGGCAGCGAAAGTGGCAGTATCGGAGCCTCTGCAATGGTTTTTAAACAACACGATCTTATCTGATGCCGCCCGGTTATTCCCATTTATAATCCCATCCCAAAACGGTGCTCATTACGGGGATTAAATGACCGGCAATTTTTTGTTGCCCCTGAAAAGAGGGATGTGCATCGGCGCCCAGATCATTCTCCCGGTCAAGCAAGGCAGGAGGAATTCCTGTAAAAAAAACGTTTGAATCGTTGTAAACGAGCCTGATGCTATTGACTGTCTCCTTAACATACGAATGGCATGGCTCGTCGGTCATAGGGCCGACAACACAAAAAACAGGCACTGCACCATAAACCTCTCTGATTTGCAATACCAGGTCTTCATAAGCGCGCTGAAATATTACTTTATCGGGATGCGGAAGTGTAGAGAAATCATTGGTTCCAAGGTTAATCACTACAGCATCAGGTGTCCATTTGGAAAAATCCCATTCAGGAGAATCTTTCATATCCATTACGCGGGCAAAGCGTTGAGGCATTGTGGCCAGGGTAGTAGAAACTTTTTGAGGATCGCCGTAGTTGCGAACCACCCCGAGGCCGGAATGAGCTACCACATGATAATCGGCGCTAAAAGCATTGGCCAATATAGTTGCATAGGACTTATTTACATTTTCCGTTTGTGGGTCAAAGTCATCATCAGCACTTTCCGACTCTGCACCATAACCGCATGTTATAGAGTTGCCGATAAATTCTATGCGGCGGTTAATTTTAACTTCCCCGGGAAGCAAAGTTCCTTTTTTAGCCAGTTCAACACCATAAAAAAGAGTCTCCCCCATTTCTCCTTCGGTACGTTTAATAAATTGAACTTCATGAGGCCCTTTACCTTTTATTCCTTTAATGACAGCAATAGTATCTCCCTTCGCATGCAAAACCTTCAACAGCTCACCGTCAATTAACAAATCAAAATAATTTCGCTCCCCTCCTTTAAAATACAACTTCAGCTCATTTCCGGTAAACCGAAAACGTACCGTTACTCCCGGCCAATCATAACGTGCGATCTGGTTACCTGAAAAATCCACTCGTCCCATGTAATTGAGGTGCTCGTGAGTGGCAGGAAGGAAGTTTTCTTTATTTTGAGCAATAAGACTTGCAGGCATTAAATAGAAAAATACTGTTATTAAAAGAATGGACTTCATTTTCTTAATTTATTACTGTTATTTTTTCACACTCTCATAAAAAGCTTCTTGCGTGCCGCCAATGCACTTACCCAACCAACGCCCAAAGTTATTACAATTGCTTTGACAACCATCAGGAATACGGGATAATCGGAACTGACAAACAATGCATCCAAACCGGTCAGAGCCAAAACGGGCATAATCAAATTGCTACCGGCTACATAGGCCATCATAGCATTCTTTCCGGCACCGGTCAGGATATACAGATATTTTTTCAGATTTAACACCTCTGTCAAAACCATAAGTCCTGATAAACACACGATAGAAAGTCCTGCTGTAAGCGTCAGATAGCTTAAAGTGGCCGGATCCTTCTTTATGCCCCCGTGCAAAGGTTCAACAAGCCAGCCCGCAAGGATCAGAACAATACCCACCGGCATTACTTTCAGAAAAACCGAACGCCAAACCACCTCCCACTTTTTGATAAGCAGCCAAAGCAAAATCAACATCCCAAAAACGATGAAAAAGGTCGTCATCATTTCACGAACATACAACCCGGTAAGCGATACAGCAATGGTGGCTCCGGATAAAATCAGAATGGTTGTTGAGCGGAGCAAATCTTTATTTTCCTCTGATTTTCTACTATCTGATTTTAATGCATTTCTTACTACAATACCTGTATAAATACCCGGGATAAGTACTATCAGATATTTCAGGTAGTTCCATGACATCAGCCATGATAAAGGCGACCAGTTATAAAGTTTACTCACCCAGTTGCTTCCGTCACGGGCACCTAAAAAGAAAGCCGCCATCAGAGCAAAAGCAATCCATAACGAACTGCTCCATCGGCGGTAGATCATATAAAGGATACCTCCGCCTAATGCTGTGTTGGCCAATACCATTATAATAATGTCGAAATGCTGTATTGAAAACTCACGTATCCCATTTTTGTGCAGCACACTAAACAGAATGATCAACAATCCCCATCCGGCCAGGGACATCCATCGTTTATTATTGTGCCACCATCCTGAAGCGGGAGATGCAAAAACCAAAAGCATGCCTGCCATTGTAACCAGAGCGAGCGCCCATTTTATGTTTTCTGAAGCTTCCAATCCCCAGGGACGGGCATGTTGAGAAATTATGGCAAACAGCGCCAACCCTAAGAAACGCCACACCAAATGGCCGGTGATTCTGAATGTTGGTTCTCCCCGGTCGATGCGTCCGCCAAACGAAAAAGGGATGGCTGTACCCATCGAAAAAAGAAACATGGGGAATACCAGATCGACCCAGGTAATGCCGGGAATATTCGGATTGAAAACATGATCGGGAGGCGGCAATTGTGCATGGTACATCCATCCGGGAAGAGCTCCTTCAAAAGGGACGGTACCCGATAAAACCATCAATAAAATAGCCAATCCTCTAAGGGCATCCAATGCTTCAAATCGAACTTTTTTGTCTGTCATCGTCGATTGAGTTTAAGCCGTTTTTTAATCAAGTCCGGATAATCAGTGGTAATTCCTTCTATCCCTCTGTATTTATGACGAATCTCTGCAACCTTACCCTCATCATTAACAGTCCACACAAAAACTTCAAGGTTGTTTTGTTTCGCCTTTTTCATCAGCTCCTCACTCAAAACATTAAAATGGACGTTAAGACCATCGGCATCATATTCCAGGGCAGTTTTAATCAGCTCATCAACCGGCTTTTTCTCCCATACGAGCCAATAAAGGGGCACTTTGGGCAAATAATCTGAAGCCTCTTTCAGCTTAGCCGGATTGAAAGAGATAATTACAGTCTGGTTCGTTTTCCCGGTTCCCTGTAATAAGTCGGAAAGCATCGGAAAGACATTTCCTGCCTCACCTTCTTCCCAACAACATTTTATTTCAATAAAAAGTCTGACATCTGAAGGAAGTATTTCCAAAATTTCCCTCAGTGTAGGTATTTTAGTGTTGCCGCCAATGGAAAGTTCCCTCAAAGCTTTATATTCCGATTCCGGTACAACAAGTGAGTCCACACTCAAGCGGGCGGTATTACGGTCATGAAAAACCACAAGCGAGTCATCCTTTGTTCTCCAGATGTCCACCTCTATTGCATCACTGCCTAATTCTACGGCCTTTTCCACGGCCTCAATCGTATTTTCTGTTTCGCTTCCCGAAGCACCGCGATGAGCGATTACCTCTAATTTATTAGAACGACAGGCGCTCAGTGCAGTTAACACCATAAGAGCTATTGAAAATTGCTTCATTCGTAAAAAATTTATTT
>NZ_AHZV01000296.1 GCF_000250735.1 Anaerophaga thermohalophila str. Valhall | reverse complement strand
AAAAATTTTTTGTCGAGTTTATAGACACAATACTCCGTTAAGCTTTTGCAATACACTGCAAACCAATTGTTTGCATCTTAATGGGTTTGGCAGTTAAAATGCATTAGATCAAGGTTGTAACAATCATCTTACATCTTATATCTAAAAATCTAACGATCTATTGTGGACACGCACTAATCAGTTTATTCAACAAAAAGAACCAGCCCCTTCAGATATTCACTTTCAGGGTGATAGACACTAACAGGATGATCGGCTGGTTGTTCCATCTGGTGCATTATACGTACATTTCGTCCTGTTTTTGCAGCAGCTGAGAATACAGCTTTTCTGAAAGCATCACGGTTAATTACCTGGGAACAGGAAAAGGTGAAAATGATACCGCCGGGTCTGATGTTTTCGATGGCTTTTGCATTTAACTTCCTGTACCCCTGCAATGCATTGGGGATAACCTTCAGGTGTTTGGCAAAAGCCGGCGGGTCAAGTATCATCAGGTCATATTGATCTTTGCTTTTGTCGAGAAATCTGAAAGCATCTTCAGCAAAAGATTTATGCCTTTTGTCTCCCGGAAAATTCAGTTCTACATTTTGTTTGGTCAGTTCAATGGCTCTTTCGGAGCTGTCGACCGAGTCTACACTCGAAGCACCTCCCCGTAATGCATAAATGGAGAAGCCGCCGGTGTAGCAAAACAGATTCAACACATTTCTGTCTTTGCTGTATTTTTCCAGAAGCGCTCTGTTTTCCCGTTGATCAACAAAAAAGCCGGTTTTTTGACCTTTTTCGAAGTCGACCAAAAAGCGAAGGCCGTTCTCCATTGCCGTTTTGTCTTCGGTTTTTCCTCTCAGAAAGCCATTTTCGGGCTCAATCCGGGACTTATACGGAATGGTTCCTTCCGATTTATTGTAAATAGCTTTAAGGTCTGGCCCAAAAACATTTTCCAAAGCGTTGCACAGCATATCTTTTATTAGATACATGCCAACGGTATGAATTTGAAGAACTGCAGTTCCGTTATACATGTCGATGATGAGACCGGGCATGCCGTCACTTTCGGCGTAAACCAGGCGCCATGCATTGGTTTGGGCGGAATTTGTAAGGCCAATGGTTTTACGCAAAGCAAAAGCCTGTAGTATCTTTTTTGTCCAGAAAGCTTCATTCGGTTCCACTTTTTCAAACGAGAAAATCCTTACGGCAATAGAGCCTATTTGAGAATGGCCCATTCCCATAAAGTTTTCTTTGTGGTCATATACTTCAACCACTTCACCTTCTTCAATTTCCCGGTTCATTTTGTTGATGGCTCCGGAAAATACCCACGGATGAAACCTCAGGATACTTTGTTCTTTACCAGGTTTTAGATAGATTTTAGCAAATTCCATGTAGATGATTGGAAAGTTTAAGAGCTTTTCTTTTTTTGGTCGGCTTTAACGGGACTTGATGCGACGGGTTTCATTTTTTTTATTTTATTGTAGATTTTTAGTGCCACCCATGCATCAGTTGCTGCATACAATATTTGTCCTTCACTTAATGCATCGGCCTCCCAATTGGAAAGTCTCTGTCTTTTGGAAATGCGGATGCCAAGGAGGAGTCCTGCCAGATTCTTCAGGCTCAATACTTCTATTCCGTATTTTGGTGCCAGTTCCTGAATGTCAATAAATCCTTTTGGTGTGAAATTGTTGAGTTGCTGCAATCCTCTCAGATCATCACGTATACCGACTCCAACCTTCTTAATTCCGGGGTTCGAAAGAAGCTTTGTCAGAGCTCCGTTGAAACCGGTAATGTTCAGTCTGAACAGAAATGCCTCTTCTTCAGTGCTTAATTGTAGCAGAGCCACATCGTGCGAGACCCCTTTCTTAAATGATGGTTTGGTTTCGGTATCGAAGCCGATAATTTTCTCATTCCGGAGTTTTTCCACAACATGAGTTACCTGTTTGGGATCTTCTACTACATTTACAGTTCCTTCGAACTGCTTTAGTGGTAATTCCTTTATGTCCTCTTTTGTGATCTTATTATGCATTCAATATTTTGAGTTTTTTAACCGATTGGTGTTAACCTTGCTTTATTCATAAATTATCGCCATTGTGGTCATTTTGCCAGTCTTTTTGCATTTTTGATATCAACCAGTCTTCTTTATTTCTTTTGTCCTCAAGTGGATCAGCTTCATCATTTTCCTCGTCTATGTCTTCTCCATTGAAAGCAACTTCATGAAGAGCTCTGAGAACATTCACCAGCCTTTGACCCCAATATTCTTCAAAGTTGTTTACCAGTTCTATCAGTGCATCATTCATTATTTCTGTTACCGCGGTACGATAACTCATCAAAAAGTCTTTTACATCCTGATAGATATCGGAAAGATTTTCTGAAATGGTGGCTGTCAAAGGTTCCACGCTGCGTTGCATGTCGGCTGTAAAAACTTCGAGGTAATCGTTGTAGGGGCCCATTTTCAATAAAATGGCATTTTGAATCTGCTGATATTCCTCTTCCGATACAAATTTCTCAAGGAAATCGTCTTTGAGCATTGTTTCTGTCTTTGGCAAAACCGATGCTTTCAGATACAAAAGAGGTAACATTTTACGGCCTGTATCAACAAATTCCCTTCTCGGAAAATCCGGTGTTTTTTCCAGCCAGGCACAAAATTCCTTTGCAACCGTCACAAATTCAATGACATTTTTCGAATATACCGGATGTTCAAAATCTGTTTCCATATCGGGTGCAAAATTAGTGATAAATATTGATAATGTAGTGATTAATGTTGATGAATGCAAAAATAACAGAGCTACAGCCATTCCAATTCGCCTGTTTCAGTTTCTCCTATCACTTCATGGTCTTCCAGCCACTGAAGCACTTTTAAAGTTTTTTCCCTGTTGTACGGGAGCAATTCAACAAGTTCTTCTGCCTTCATCATTCGGCGACTGAGTTTTTCTTTTACGGTTAGTTCTATTTTCTTGAAGGTAGTATCGTCCAGTCCGGTCTGTTTCCTTGAAATACAAATGTCGCAAATACCGCAATTGTCCGACTTTGTCTGGCCAAAATAGTTCAAAAGAAATCTGCTGCGGCAGATATTAATAGACGAAGCATAATCGATTACTGCCTCGGTCTGATCCAGATATTTTTGTTTTCTTTCTTCATAGACTTCTTTGGGGAGCCTGATAAATCTTAACTCCTCTCTGGACTGGGTATAGCTGATCAAAGGTGTTTTGCGACGCGGGATATAATGAATGATTCCCATTTTGCCGAGTTTGGAGAGACCGGCATAAACGGTTTCAATAGTGGTGCCTGACTTTTTAGCAAGATCGGCTTCATTGATGGAGGCATATTCGGTGAAAAGTCCCGTGTAATTACGTAGTAATATTTTAATAAAAGGGTCTAAATCTTCGTTGGCTACCTGAAATTTGTAAAGATCATTTCCTTTCACCAGAAACATCGCTTTTGAGGGAATATCCAGTTCCTCGGTGAATGTGAGATATCCGGCTCTCTGAAGAATTTTCAGAGAGTTGTATACCGTCAGAATACTAAAATTAAAAGCACTGCAGAATTTTCCTATATCGAAGTCATAGACCATCTGAAAACCTGCACCAACCGGCAATTGAAAGAAGTTACCCAACGCATCGTAGACATTCTTAATGGTTTCAGGCTCAGGGAATGCGGTTTCTACCTGTTTTTTAAGTTTTAGCTTATCGTTGTCGCTCCATAGAAGCACTGCATAGGCCTTTTTGTTGTCGCGTCCTGCACGGCCTGCTTCCTGGAAGTAGGCTTCGAGTGAGTCGGGCGCATCCATGTGCACAACAAGCCGAACGTCGGGTTTGTCAATCCCCATTCCAAAAGCATTGGTGGCTACCATAACCCGGGTTTGGTTATGCTTCCACCTGTTTTGTTTTTCTTCCTTCGAAGCATAGGTGAGTCCGGCATGAAAATGTTCAGCACTAATTTGGTGTTGTTGCAGAAGGGATGCATATTCACGTGTTTTTTTGCGGCTCCTGACATATACAATGGCACTGCCGGCAACAGAATTAAGAATTCTAAGCAGCTGCTCTTCCTTGCTTTCTGTAGGCCTGACAACATAGGCAAGATTTGGCCGCGCAAAACTTTTTTTGAATACATTTTTCTTTTTAAAATGCAGCTGCTCCATTATATCATCCACAACGGTTGGTGTTGCGGTTGCAGTCAGAGCCAGAACCGGTACATCAGGAATAAGCTCACGAACTGCCGCTATCTTTAAGTAGGAAGGACGAAAATCGTATCCCCACTGCGATATGCAATGTGCTTCATCAACCGCCAGAAGGTTAATTTTTAAATGGGGCAGCTTTTCCAGGAAAAGATCTGTGGCCAGCCGCTCCGGCGAAACATAGAGAAATTTAGTTCCCCCGAAAATGGCATTATCAAAAGCCACTTTTATTTCGCGATAAGTGAGCCCTGAATGAATGGCGGCGGCTTTTATTCCATTTCTTTTCAGATTTTCTACCTGGTCTTTCATTAAGGCAATAAGCGGTGTTACCACGAGGCACAAACCTTCTGTAGCCAGGGCAGGCACCTGGAACGTGATGGATTTGCCTCCGCCGGTTGGCATCAGCGCAAGCGTGTCGTTACCTTCTCCTACCGAGCGGATAATAACTTCCTGGAGAGGACGAAAACTGTCAAATCCCCAGTATCTGCGCAGAATATCCAGATATCGATCAGGCATGAGGCAAAATTAGTATTCCTTCTGTTTTTTGAAGATAAAAAACTGAGAATTTCTTACCTTTGCCAAAATTTTTAAACTGCTTAATTCATAAGTTTTCGGCACGAGATGTTCAAGTATCAAAAAAGACAAGCAACACCTGATAAATTTGAAACAGTGAACAAGTAATCTGTTTTCAGTTTAAATTTACAGCGGACATTGGTGTTTTGCCGATTCTTGAGCATCGCGACAGAAGAAAATATGAAGGAAGCAGGTAAATACCTAAAAAGCATCAGCCCATGTCATTTTTTGAAGACAAAATCGCATCCGATGGTTTGACTTTTGACGATGTGCTCCTGGTTCCGTCATATTCGGAAGTGTTGCCTCGCGAAGTCGATTTATCCACCCGTTTTTCACGTAACATTGTTTTGAATACTCCAATAGTTTCGGCTGCAATGGATACTGTTACCGAAGCGCGTCTGGCCATTGCCATTGCCAGAGAAGGAGGTATCGGGGTTATTCATAAAAACATGTCTGTTGAAGAACAGGCCAAACAGGTAGAGGTAGTAAAAAGAGCCGAGAACGGGATGATCTACGATCCGATAACTATAATGCGCGATCGTACAGTCGGAGATGCTTTGGCGTTAATGAGCGAGTATAAAATAGGCGGGATACCGGTAGTTGACGAAAAGGGCTATCTGGTTGGAATTGTAACCAACCGCGATCTGCGTTTTGAAATGGATTACAGCCGTTCTATTGAGGAGGTGATGACTTCCGACAATTTGGTTACTACCAATCAGACTACCGATCTGGAAAAGGCAGTTGATATTCTGCAGCGACACAAAATTGAAAAGTTGCCGGTTGTTGATAAAGACAACAAATTGATAGGATTGGTGACCTACAAAGATATTACCAAAGCAAAAGATAAACCTTTGGCCTGCAAAGACAGCAAGGGTCGCCTGAGAGTGGCTGCCGGAGTGGGGGTTACTGCCGATACCTTTGAGCGTATTGATGCCCTTGTGAGGGCAAATGTGGATGCAATCGTTATTGATACCGCCCACGGACACTCCCGGGGCGTTTTGCAAACCTTGAAAGAAACCAAGCGCAGGTATCCCGGTCTTGAGGTCGTTGTTGGAAACATTGCAACGGCAGAAGCAGCCATTGATCTGGTTAAAAACGGCGCAGATGGCGTGAAGGTGGGCATCGGACCCGGCTCTATTTGTACCACCCGTGTCATTGCCGGAGTTGGTGTTCCTCAGTTGTCTGCTATTTATGATGTTCACAAAGCCTTGAAAGATACCGATGTACCCCTGATTGCTGATGGAGGACTCAGGTACAGCGGAGATATTGTTAAAGCCCTTGCCGCCGGCGCACATTCTGTTATGGCCGGTTCTTTATTTGCCGGCGTGGAGGAATCGCCCGGAGAGACCATTATTTATAATGGCCGGAAATTTAAGACTTATCGTGGAATGGGTTCCATTGAAGCGATGCAACAAGGTTCAAAAGATCGTTACTTTCAGGATGTGGAAGACGATATTAAAAAGTTAGTTCCCGAAGGAATTTCTGCTCGTGTTCCTTATAAAGGGACTTTGTATGAAGTTATTTACCAGCTTATTGGTGGATTGCGTGCAGGTATGGGGTATTGCGGTGCCGGCAGTATCGAGGCACTTCATGGCGCCAAATTTACCCGTATTACCAATGCCGGCGTTATGGAAAGTCATCCGCACGACGTGACCATAACGCGCGAAGCACCCAATTATTCGAGATAAAAATTGTTCTGAAATAATCCAGCAAACCCGGACAACGCAAATCCGTTGCCCGGGTTGTTTTTTGATTCCACAGTATAAGAATAGTTTGTAACAGAACAAACAAACCATTATTTTTGTATTTGTGGTTGCATTTTCCAACTTCGTAAGCTTTGCAAATGACACTTTATGAACAGACACTGTTTATTTGTGATGGCTTGCATACAGGAATCTTAATTCATTGTTATTGGTCTGATGGAATTCGCAACTTTTTATACCGCACTCATTGATTGTATAAAACAATTAATTACCAGTTTTTCGTAAAAGTTTAACGAAGTATTGTTGATGAAGATTAATTTATTAAAACAAGTTGCTGTTCTTTTGCTGTTAGCAGGTTTTGCAGGTGCATGTGAAAACATTGAAAATAATGAAGGTACCACTCCCGTAGTAAGAGTTGGGGAGGAGGTACTGACAACCAATGATCTTAAAAAGGTACTTCCTGATGATGTAAATGACGAAGACAGTGCCGCTCTGGCCGACGATTATGTGAATCGTTGGGTAAGGAATAAACTCTTTCTCAGGCAGGCAGAGTCCAATCTTACAGAAGAAGAGAAAGATGTAAGCCAACTTTTGGATGAATATCGCACTTCCCTGCTTGTTAACATTTATCAGCAGAAAATGCTGGAACAAAAATATTCTCCGTTATTAAGCAACGAAGAGATAGAGGAATATTATAATGAAATGCAGGATAACTTCACGCTTCAGGAAAATATCATTCGCGGTTTGATCCTAAAGCTGCCACTCGATGCTCCCAATATTTCAGAAGTGCGTCGCTGGTGCCGCTCGGCCGATTCTGAAGATTTGGTTCAGTTGGATCGATACAGTGCGCAACATGCAAGATTGTATCATGCTTTTCTGGATAAGTGGACCCCATTTCAACGCATAAATGCCAGCTTGCCGGACCCTGTTCGAAATGAGGAACGGTTTTTGCAATATAACCGCTATTACGAAAAAACAGACGATAAATACAGATATTTTTTGGTGGTAACAGATTTTATGACCATTGGAAATACCGCCCCCCTTAGCTATGTAGAAGAGCGCATTCGTGCTATTCTTCTGAATAAAAAACGGGCAGAATTTATTAACAGTCTGGAGAAAGAATTATATAATGAAGCACTTCAGAAAAAAATCATAAATTTCTATTAAACTTGTACCATCTTTATGCCAAAACTTATGAGCAAAATACGAAACCGGTTTTATAAATTTCTTTTTATTGCCTTGTTTTCTCCCGCGGTTGTGACGGGACAGAGTAATGTTATTGATGAAGTTATAGCTGTGATTGGAGATGAGCCTGTTCTTAAATCGGATATTGAATTTCAATATCAGCAGGCTCTGATGGAAGGAGCTGAATTTGCCGGAGATATGAGATGTCATATTCTGGAACAGATGATGATTCAGAATCTTTTGCTCGAACAAGCTAAAATTGACAGTATAGAAGTTAGTGAAAATCAAGTATTAATGACGGTTGATCGGCAGATCAATAACTTTATTAACCGTGCCGGTTCGCGTGAAAAACTGGAAGAATGGCTTAATAAATCGATACTCCAGATTAAGGAAGAACAAAGGGAGTTAGTCCGTAATCAAATGCTGACACAGCAGATGAGGCAGGAGATTACCAAAGATGTTAATGTTACTCCTCTGGAAATCAGGAGGTTTTTTAGGGAAACGCCAGAAGATAGTTTGCCCAAAATGCCGGCTCAATATGAGTACCAGAAGATTGCTATTACACCTGAGATCAGCCAGGAAGAGATTGAACGGGTGAAAGCACGTTTGCGTGATTTTCAGCGCCAGGTGAGGGAAGGGCGTGATTTTGCAACACTGGCTGTTCTTTACTCAGAGGACCCTAACAGTGCAGCACGAGGCGGAGAACTTGGCCTGACTCCACGTGCCAGTCTGGTGCCTGAATTTGCACAGGTAGCCTTTAACCTGCGCGACAAAAATAAAGTCTCCAAGATTGTGGAAACTGAATTTGGCTTTCATATCATGCAGTTGATTGAGCGGCAGGGAGACAGGATAAATGTTCGTCATATTCTTTTAAAACCAAAACCTTCGCGCGAGGCCATCGAAGAAGCCCGCGAAATGGCTGATTCACTCGTGTCTTTAATACGAAAGGACAGTATTTCTTTTGAGGAAGCTGCCTTGCGATACTCTTCCGATAAAGATTCCCGTGCCAATGGGGGATATGTTATCAATCCCCGTACACAGTCTACGAAATTTGAACTTCAGGAAATTCAGCCTGATATTGCGCAGAAACTGGAGAAAATGGAGGAAGGGGAAATTTCGGCACCGTTTCTAATGAAAGACCAGCGACTTGGTGTCGACCAGTTTACCATCGTAAAACTCACAAAGAAAACCCCACCTCATACCGCAAATATGGTTGATGATTACCAGACGATAAAACGAATGTTGGAGAATAAAAAGAGCGAGGAAACTTTCAGAGACTGGATACGAAAAAAGCAAAGAGAGACCTACATAACCATTAAAGACGAATGGAAAGAATGTGGTTTTGAATTTAAGGGATGGATTAAATAATCTGATTTCTAAGATGACCGGAAATATTATTAAAATATCGGGCATAATTTTTGGAATAACCGTTTTATTTTCCGGTTGTGCCCGGGAAGTATACGATATTACCTGGCAGGGAATTGTAGCCGACGAAACTAATGGCAGACCGGTTCCGCATGCCCGGATTTCAGCTGCAGCGACTTATCAACAGAATATTGACGAGACAGCTGAAATTAACCGGTATTCGTTAAGCGATGAATATGGCCGGTTTAACCTGTCTTTTCCAAGGGCTTTTGGTTTAACGGTAAAGGTTAATGCTCCCGGCTACCTGGGAGGCTTACAATACAAAGTGGTTAAAAAGTCCGTTCTGAAAGACACCCTTTTTATTACGCCTCATCCTTTTGATGCGAGCCTGATTGTCCGAAGAATGGATTTTTCGTCATTCTCCTCCGAGGTGCCTTTTATCCGTGAAACCCGGATTTTGGATCAGCCAAATGGAAAAAATCTGGTAAGATGGGGTTTTGATTTTCTCTCCGGACAGAACACATTCCACCTTGACAGTGCTGATATCTGGATAGAAATTAATGAGCAGAACGGTCGCATTATTCTGAATGCTTCACCCCGGGGGGGTATATTCCCTGTCCAGAACAGCAGTCCCGAATTCTTTTTGACCGGCATTACCCAGGCGCCTGAAACTGGTTATCAAAAAAGTTATATCCTGAATGGCAATGAAGCCGGATTCTTTATATTGTGCCGAAACGGGGTGAATATTGCAAAAATGATTCCCGAAGATAAAATCTGTGTTTTGTCTTACACTGGAGCTGATGGTCAGACTGTCCGTGAAAAGGGGATTCGCTTCGATTATTTGTTTCAGCCCGACTTGAAGAACCGCCTGTCATTTCCCGTATCGGCATCGGTTTTGGATATGGATGGCAAGATTGAGGGGGTCTCCAATTAACTTGCTTTATTTATTTTTTAACGACTGATGGAACTCGCATGGAAGAATTTATAATTGTTAAGTTGTTAATATTGTTAGAGTGTTATATGTTTTATCACATCCTCTGACAATCCTGACAATCCCAACAATCTATGTGGCAAATCTTGCCATGCTTGTTTCATCTGTATAAAATTTATTTTAAAGTTGGATTGAACTCGTCCCTGGAATCGGTACCCGTTTTATTGTTAGAATGACTTACGTATATGTCTAAATACTATTTTGGAGGTTTTTTTTATGGTGTTGAACGGCTGCTGAAAACAATCGTGGTATTGTTTTGTCTTGTTGGAAGTTTTGTTTTTATTCGGGCACAGGACCCGGGAAAAAGCGACCAGGAAGCAAACAGGAAAATTTTGATTGAATACGCCGATCTGATGAAGGGAGCCGAAAAGCGACTGGGTAAAAACACATGGGCTCTTGTCGGAAATGTAAGAATGCAACATCTCAATACAAGGATGTTTTGCGACAGTGCAATACTTAATCGTGACTCCAACAGGGTAGAGGCCTTCGGTTCTATTCACATTATCCAGAATGATACCATACATCTTTACGGCGATAAACTGAATTATGATGGCAACGAGGAACTTGCGAAAGTGAGGGAAAATGTGAGGCTGGTAAACAAGAATATTGTACTCACCACGGATTTTCTTGATTATGACAGGAAAGATGATGTTGCCTATTACTTTAACGGAGGGAAAATTGTTGACGAACGTAATCAACTCACCAGCAGTCTGGGCTTTTATTATCCCCGAACCGGCGAGGTCAACTTTAAAGACAGTGTGGTGTTGATCAATCCCGATTACAAAATGTATAGTGATACTTTGAAGTATTTTACCAGATCTGAGGTTGTTGGCATTGTCGGACCTACAAATATTTATAGTGACGAAAACAAGATTTTCTCAGAGCTGGGCTTTTACGATACCCGCAATGACAGGGCCCGTTTACTTAAAAACAATTATATCGACGGAGGCGAACAAACTCTGAGGGGCGATACCATTTTGTACAACCGGAATGATGGTTTTGGCGAAGTCTTTTCGGGAATGGCCCTTGAGGATACTGCGAATAACGTGATAATCACCGGCGATTACGGATATTATAATGAAAAAACCGAGAAGGCCCTGGCAACAAAGAAGGCTGTTTTAAAGCAAGTTTACGGAAACGATACGCTCTTTCTGCATGCTGATACATTGAGAGCCGATCCCATCCCCGGGGATTTAGAAAATAAAATTGTAAGAGCTTTTCATAAGGTACAGTTCTATCGTTACGATTTGCAGGGACGATGCGATTCTATGGTTTATGATTTTCGCGACAGTACCAATACTTTTTATCACGATCCGGTTATTTGGGCACAAGGGAACCAGATGACTGCCAGTGAAATAAAACTTTATACCCGCAACCGGGTTTTGTATAAAGCCGAAATGATTGAAAATGCCTTTCTGATTGCTCCCGAGGATTCTATTCATTTCAACCAGATCAAGGGCAAAAAGATGACCGGTTATTTTAAAGATAATCAGCTCTATAAAATAGATGTTGATGGAAACGGGCAAACGGTCTACTACCCTAAAGACCAGGAGTACGTAATAGGTGTGAACAGAGCTGAGAGTAGTAGTTTGACCATCTTTTTGAAAAACAGAAAGGTAGAGACTATCATTTTACGCACCCAGCCAGCCGGAAACATGAATCCCCCTTTCGTGCTTGACGAGGAATCAACACTTCTCAAAGGTTTTTTATGGCTGGAAAAATATCGCCCCAAAAAATATGAGGAGATATTTTATTTCCAGGAAATTGAGGAGGAGGTGCAGAGAACGGATTATAGTGACTATCAATTCTCCGATTAGTGTAAAAAAGGTCGTCTTGACAAAGCAGACGACCTTCTTTCTTATTAATGTTGTTTTAGAATGCCCTTTACGAATTAATATTCATCCTCATTAAAGAAAAAATCATCCTTGCTGGGATAATCGGGCCAGATGTCTTCAATACTCTCATATACTTCTCCTTCATCCTCAATTTCCTGAAGATTTTCAATAACCTCCAGGGGTGCCCCCGAACGAATGGCAAAATCAATTAATTCATCTTTTGTAGCCGGCCAGGGCGCATCTTCCAGTTTTGATGCTAATTCAAGAGTCCAATACATAGCAAATACAATTTAACTCTTAATAATATTTTGTTTTTATATTCTTGCTGTTTTCTGCGAAATTAGAAAAAAAAAACAATCTTACAACTTAGGTTCCCATCTTATTTCGTCATTATCGAAATGTTTTGCCAGAAAGCGAGAAAGTATAAAGAAATAGTCTGATAATCTGTTCAGATACCTTAAAATCCACGGATCTATTTTGTTTTCCGCGGCCATCTGACTGATACGACGTTCTGCTCTTCTACAAACAGTGCGGGCAATGTGGCACTGGGCAGCAGACGGATGGCCTCCCGGCAGAATAAAGTTTTTCAGGGGAGGAAGTGAAGCATCCATCCTGTCCATCTCTTTTTCAAGAAATTCAATCTCTGCTTCATCACAATTAAGCTTCGAGCGTAATTCTGAAATCGTGTCGTCTGTAGCCAGATATGCCCCGATCATAAAAAGTTGCTCCTGTATACGAGGTAGCACTTCTGTAGTCTCATTCTCGCCCGAAAAAGCCCTGATCAATCCTATTTGAGCATTTAGCTCATCAACAGTTCCATAAGCCTCCAGCCTGAAGTGATGTTTAGGGACAATTGTTCCCCCTATTAATCCGGTCTTACCTTTGTCTCCGGCTTTTGTGTATATCTGACTTTTTTGCATGACAATTATTTTCTTTAAGTTTTGCAAAGATATAACTATGCCCTTCGTGAGAAAGTTCATGAAAGGATTAATTTCTTTTTCTGATGCGATGAAGAAAACAAGAAATAATATTTTTTACAATTTTGATGAGAATATCGGAAACTATCAGGAGTATTCGACTTTTAACATTTTTTATAATAAATTCTCTATTCCATATTTTTAAAGGGATTAAAGTGTTTAAAGTACAATAAACACTATTTTAGGTTTTAAAATTATTTTTGATTTCTTTGTGTTTTTAGGATTCATTGTTAATTTAGCAACTCAAAACATAAGTGTTTTTTAAACACTTATTGCATTATGTTCTGTTCTGGGAATGGATGGTACTTTTGACATTGAGGATGATGATTGCTGCTTAAAACATTCAGATGGGTAAAGATACAAGGATATTTTGGTTTTTGTTATTTACGATAGTCGGTTAGGAAAACTCTTAACTTAAAAAATGTAGTTGAAAGGCAGAAGAAGAGGACAGAGGGCATGGAGCAAGGATGAAGGGTGGAAAGGTAGAAGGGTAGGATGGTAGCAGGGAGCTTAATAAAATTACGCATTAAATATCCGAAAAAGAAATATTTGTGGGTTGCGTTTTGTGAAGGTATTTCAGTCGGGAGTGAATATCTCAAATTTATGATTCGATTACTGAAAAAATAAATAAACAAAAATGGTAAAAGCACAATTGAATAATTCAATATCAGTTGATTGTGTGATATTCGGTTTCGATTTTGAAAAACTGAATGTCCTGCTGGTTGATCGGGTGTTAAAAGATGAAAAGACAGGCAGAGAGTTGTTCTCTGATTTGACGCTTACCGGAAATCACATTTTCGAGCATGAGAGTCTTGAAGATGCTGCCGCCCGTATATTGTTCGATTTAACGGGGTTGGAGAATATCTATTTGAAGCAATTTGGTGCTTTTTGTGATCCCGACCGATTGAAACGTCCTAACGACCAGGCCTGGTTGAGGGCAAGTGGGCGTGATCCCAACAGCAGGATAATATCGGTAGGCTATTACTCTCTTCTGGCTACTGAAAACGTTACGCTGAAGTGGAAGGGGAGAAATGTTAAATGGTATCCCGTATCGGAGGTTACCGATCTGGCATTCGATCATTATCATATTTTGCAGTCAGCTCTTCTTGCCCTTCGTCGCGAGTTACTTTATGAACCTATCGGGTTTGAATTATTACCCGATAAGTTCACACTTTCACAGCTTCAGAAGCTGTATGAGGTAGTGTTGGGGGTTGAACTGGACAAAAGGAATTTTCGCAAAAAAATTGCGCGCATGAAATATCTAATTCCACTGGATGAGAAGCAAAAGGGTGTCGCTCACAAGCCAGCCCGCCTTTACATGTTCAGTCGTGAGGTATATGAAAAAACCAGGAAAGAGGTGTTGGATTTTAACATTTAAAACTCAACCATGCAAGCAACCAGGCAGAAGTTAAGCATAAGAGAAAAAGCGGGTTATGCATTGGGAGATGCCGCAGCCAATATTGCATGGCGCGGAGTAGCTACTTTTTTGATTGTATTCTATACCGATGTTTTTGGTCTTAACCCTGCAGCTGTAGGTCTTTTGATGCTGATAGCCCGTTCCAGTGACGGTGTCAGTGATGTCGTAATGGGCATCATCGGCGATCGTACCAATTCGAGGTATGGTAAATTTCGTCCATGGATTTTATGGACGGCCATCCCGCTTGCCGTTATGCTTTCTCTGCTTTTTACGACGCCTGATTTAAGTCCGACCGGGAAAATCATATATGCATACGTCACTTATATTCTTTTTACCCTGATATATACTGCCAACAATATTCCTTACGGAGCTTTGATGGCCGTTATGACAGGCGATGATAAAGAACGCACAAGCATAGGTTCTTACAGGATGGTTGGAGCTTTTGCAGGCGGAATGCTTGTGCAGGGAGCTCTTTTGTTCCTGGTGGCAAACTTCGGGGATATAAACCCGACCATTAAAATGGTTGACCTGAATGATGAAAAATATGAAGTCACAGTTTCTGCCCCTGAGAGTGTCGAAAATGTTCGGATAAAAACCAAAGCAGGAGTAGCAACATTTGTTTGGGCGGTTGCTGAAATGGCCGACAGTGTCAATGTTCCAACCCAGGAGAAAAGTTTTTCTATGGAGGCTGGTCTTCCTTATACTTTTATTGTAGAGGGCGAACCGGCTCTGGATGAAAGCAAGATAACCATCATCGACCAGAAAGAAGGCTATTCCAAAGCTATTTATCTGATGTCGGTGTTACTGGCAATATCCTTGATTATTACTTTCTATGCTACCAGGGAACGGGTTTCACCACCTAAGACACAAGAAACAAACCTGCTGAAAGATTTAAAGGACCTGATTTCCAACCGGCCATGGCTCGTATTGTTGATCATCGGCTTGCTGTTTAATATCTATAATTCCATTAAACAGGGGATTACAGTGATCTATTTCACTCATTATCTTCACAACCAATTATTGGCCGGGTCTTATATGGTGGGTTTGATGATCGCTTCCATTCTTGGTGCAATGGCCACATCGCCTCTGGGAAAACGATTCGGCAAACGCCGGCTCTTCATTTATGCCCTGATATTTTCGGGAGGTGTTAATGCATTGATTGCATTTTGCGGGCCCAACGATATTGTTCCCATTTTTGCCATTGGCATAGTTTCTGAGTTTGGTGCTGCTATTTTTCCTACGCTTTTCTTTGCAATGCTTGGCGATGCAGCCGATTATTCTGAATATAAGAACGGTAGAAGGGCTACCGGACTGGTCTATTCGGCAGGGTCATTCTCCACCAAATTTGGTGGAGGTTTGGCCGGGGCCATTATCGGACTGGTACTTTCGGCATTCAATTATGACGGACATGATGCTGTGGCTATTCAGGGGGCTGTTCCGGGTATCGTAATGTTAATGAGCTGGATACCTGCTGTCATCGCTTTCCTTGGTGCTGTTCTGATGAAATTTTATCCTCTGGATCAAAATAAAGTGGATGCGATTACAACAGAGTTGAATCAGCGAAGATTGAAAGAAGAACATTCAATAGAAGTTTAGATATAATAACAAAATAAAACAAAGAAAAAAGAATGAAGTTTGGATACTTTGATGACGAAAACCGGGAATATGTGATTACTGCACCTGCCACACCATGGCCCTGGATAAATTATCTGGGGAATGAGGATTTTTTTTCACTCATTTCCAATACGGCAGGAGGATATTCTTTTTACAAGGATGCTAAATTCAGAAGGCTTACCCGTTTTCGTTACAATAATGTGCCGATGGACAATGGAGGAAGGTATTTTTATATAAATGACGGACATGATATATGGTCGCCCGGATGGAAGCCTGTGAAGACAAAGCTGGACCGTTATGAATGCAGGCATGGTTTGAGCTATACCAGGATTATCGGCGAAAAGAACGGGCTAAAGGCTGAAGTATTGTTTTTTGTCCCTTTGAAGTCGTGGTGCGAAATTCAAAAAAT
The DNA here is from genome assembly GCF_000250735.1 of Anaerophaga thermohalophila str. Valhall. Classification (GTDB taxonomy): domain Bacteria; phylum Bacteroidota; class Bacteroidia; order Bacteroidales; family Marinilabiliaceae; genus Anaerophaga; species Anaerophaga thermohalophila_A. The sequence goes on along the minus strand of NZ_AHZV01000296.1, from coordinate 13,181 downwards.
GACGATTACCAATACTTCATCGGAACCTAAAAGTTTCAAATTGTTCTCTTTTCTGGAGTGGTGCTTATGGAATGCAGAAGATGATCAAAACAACCTTCAGCGAAATCTGAATACCGGAGAGGTGGAAATAGATGGTTCCACCCTTTACCATAAAACAGAATACAGAGAACGCAGAAATCATTATGCTTTCTACCACGTTAATACACCAATTCAGGGGTTTGATACCGACAGGGAAAGTTTTGCCGGCCTGTATAATGAACTTTCTGAACCGCAGACGGTTTTGGAGGGTAAACCTCGCAATTCCCATGCTCACGGATGGTCGCCGGTAGCCTCGCATTATCTTGAAATTGAACTCAGGCCTGGAGAAAGTAAAGATTTGGTATTTATCCTCGGATATATAGAAAACAATGAAGATGAGAAATGGGAAGGCAAAAATATAATTAACAAAAAGCCGGCAAGAAATCTGATTGAGCGTTTTAATAACTCAGAAAAGGTTGATGGTGCTTTTTCCGAATTAATTAAATATTGGGACAATCTGCTCGACAAGTTTGTATTGGAAAGCGGTGACGAAAAACTTGACAGAATGGTCAATGTCTGGAACCAGTATCAATGTATGGTAACTTTCAATCTGTCGCGTTCGGCATCCTATTTTGAAGTGGGTATCGGACGCGGAATGGGTTTCAGAGATTCCAACCAGGATCTTATCGGCTTTGTACATCAGATCCCTGAGAGAGCACGTGAACGAATAATTGATATTGCCTCAACTCAATTTGAAGACGGTGGTGCTTATCACCAATACCAACCGCTCACGAAGCGCGGGAACAATGCAATTGGCGGCAATTTTAATGACGACCCTCTATGGCTTATCCTTTCAACCGCGGAATATATCAAAGAAACAGGTGATTATGGAATTCTCGACGAGATGGTTCCTTTTGATAATGATGCTTCGGTTGCAAAACCCCATTTTGAGCACCTTAAGGCCTCCTTCTACCATGTTGTCAATAATCTGGGGCCACATGGATTACCTTTGATAGGAAGAGCTGACTGGAACGACTGTTTGAATCTTAACTGTTTCTCGAATGACCCGGATGAGTCGTTTCAGACCACTGAAAATCGATCGGGCGAAACAGCCGAATCATTGATGATTGCCGGATTGTTCGTGGTTTATGGACATGAGTTTGTGAGGCTTTGTCGGAAAACCGGAAAAGTGAGTGAAGCTGAAAAAGCACAAAAGCATGTCGATAAAATGGTGGAAGCTGTTAAAAAACATGGATGGGACGGCGAATGGTTTCTCAGAGCGTATGATTTTTTCGGGAGAAAAGTGGGAAGTAAGGAGAATGAAGAAGGTCAAATATTTATTGAATCCCAGGGATGGTGCTCAATGGCCGGGATCGGCCTCAAAGAAGGAATGGTTGAAAAAGCACTTGATTCTGTAAAGGAGCGGCTCGATTGTGACTATGGTATCGTTCTGAACAATCCTGCTTTTACTAAATACATGATTGAGTATGGAGAGATATCTTCTTATCCGGAGGGATATAAAGAAAATGCAGGCATCTTCTGTCACAACAATCCATGGATCATGATCGGTGAAACAGTGCTTGGAAGAGGAGAACGTGCCTGGGAATATTACAGGAAAATTTGTCCGGCCTATCTGGAGGATATTTCCGGGCTTCATCGTACTGAACCCTATGTATATGCCCAGATGATTGCAGGCAAAGATGCACATAAACCCGGGGAGGCAAAAAACAGCTGGCTTACCGGTACAGCAGCCTGGAATTATTATGCCGTAACCAGGTATATTCTGGGAATTCGCCCCGATTATGACGGGCTACGAATTGATCCTTGTATACCCCCTTCATGGAAAGGATTTAAAATAAAACGAAAATTGAGGGGAACTACCTTTAACATTAAAGTTGAAAATCCAAAGTCGGTAAGCAAAGGAGTAGCCCTGGTTGAAATGGATGGCAAAGCCATTGATGGTAACCTAATTGAAAAGTTTGACAGAGGAACACATGAAGTTCTGGTGATTATGGGATAAAGGTTTTATGGATAGTCAGGATAGTCAATAGTGGATAGTCAATAGTGGATAGTCAATAGTGGATAGTCAATAGTGGATAGTTAAGTGAATCGTTTGTTCATAAAAATACCATTTGCTGTGTTACGCTCGTCCGAAAATAACTGATTTAGATGAGTAAACTATGTATTTTCGGACTACGCAAGCCTTGCAACTGACACATTCTGAACAGACACGAATATTGTGGAAATTTTTGCAAGTTTATGAACAAACGCAAAATAGAATATTAATTATAAAAAGATGCCTATGTAAAATAATTATTTGAGTTTAAAGAAAGATTTTTAAGGATTTGTAGTCATAAGTTTATGATTTACATTAAAAAAGGGATGCTGCCCCGGAAAAATTGGCGTTGGACCGGGCAACACCCCTGCTCCAGATTCTAACTATTTTATTGTTAAAACCTGTAAAACGGCAAATTTATGAAAAAGATTCGATCTTTTTTGGAATGTGACCTGTTAAAAAAGGTCAAATCCGGAGGGCTGAAAGCCTTTAACGGATTTACGTTAGCTCTTGCAGCATGTTTCATTTTTACTTCAGTTTCTTTCGCGCAAGAGCAAAAAACGGTCAGTGGACAAGTGACCGATTCGCAGAACCAACCGCTTCCCGGTGTTAATGTTGTGATCAAAGGCACCATGCAGGGAACAATTACCGATGTTGATGGTAATTATGAACTGCAGGCTTCAAGCGGAGATGTACTTCAGTTTAGTTTTATCGGGTTCAAAACCCGGGAGCTTCCTGTTGGCGATCAAACTACTATTAATGTTACCATGGAGGAAGAAATGGCCGGCCTCGATGAAGTGGTCGTTGTCGGCTATGGTGTTCAACAAAAATCACTGGTTACCGGAGCCATTTCGAGTGTTGATGCTCAGGAGCTTGAAACAGCCTCGAACACTCGTGTTGAACAAGCCTTGCAGGGACGTACGGCCGGAGTTACCGTTTTACCTACCTCTGGTTCGCCCGGAGCCGGAGCTAAGGTAAGAATTCGGGGTACCAACTCCAATCAGACTTCCGAGCCTCTTTACATCGTTGATGGAATGAAAGTGGGCGATATCGATAACATTGAGCCGGGAGACATTGAGTCGATTGAAGTTCTCAAAGATGCCGCTTCTTCAGCAATTTATGGTTCTGAAGGCGGTAATGGTGTTGTCATTATTACTACCAAAACAGGGAAATCGGGCAAAGGAAATGTGAGCTATAATTTCCAGTATGGTATTCAGAGCGTGAAAACCAACATGGAACTCATGAATGCTCAGGAATATGCTCAGTATATGGATGAGCAGGGCGCCAATGTTAATGTACCCTCAGGTATCGGAACCGGTACCGATTGGCTGGATGAAGTGTTTGAAGAGGCACCAATGCAGAGGCATCATCTTAGTTTTTCGGGTGGAGGAGAAATCTCTAATTATCTGGCTTCTGTCGCCTATAATACTCAAGAGGGAGTTGTTGGTGGGGATAAAGCATCTTATGAACGACTTTCTTTTCGCTTAAACTCTTCACATGATATTAAGGATTGGTTGGAAGTAGGCAATACTTTTACTTACTCACATTCAAAAAGAAGTACTGTTGGAGAGGATGATGAGTATCGCGGCGTTTTAAACAATGCTCTTCTAATGGACCCGACCACGCCTGTTTATTACGAACAAGGAGAGGAAACACAGAAAGAAAGAGATGCATTGGCCGACGGTCATACTTTGCTAACCGATGATCAGGGCCGTTATTATGCGCTTCCGGTGAATGTGACGGGTGAAATTGCAAACCCGGTTGCCCGGTTGCAAACATACAATAATGAAACAATCAGGGACCAACTTATGGGAACTGTCTATGGCAATATTAAGCCCTTGGACGGATTGACAATAACCTCACGATTGGGGTTGGATTTGTCTTATATTCAGTTGCATAACTGGAATAAGAAATTCTACTTTTCTTCAGAGAGCCAGAATGGGACAAACACCATAAGTGATAATCTGGATAAATATTTTAACTGGCTATGGGAGAATTTTGCCACCTATGAAACTGTCTTTAATGACCATGACATGACTTTCCTTTTAGGTTACTCTGCAGAAAGAAGATTGCATCCTAACTGGTATTTGTATTCCGGTCCAATGGCGAAAGAAGGTGATAGATTTGCTTATCACGATCATACCACTTCGAGAGAACAGGATGTTGTTGGTGGAAACCTTGAAGAAGAAACCATGAATTCTGTATTTGGTCGTTTTTCGTACAGTTATTTAAGCAAATACTTGTTTGAGGCTTCAGTTAGACGAGATGCAGCAAGTGTCTTTTCTTCAGGAGACAAATGGGCAACTTTCCCTGCTTTTTCTGCCGGTTGGGTTATTTCGGAAGAGGATTTCTGGAACCCTCAGTTTATGGATTATTTGAAATTGCGTGCCAGCTGGGGACAAAATGGTAGTACATCAATCCTTTCCGGTACTTCGGATCAGGAGTTCTGGATTGTGTCAGGTATTTATTATCCTAATCCCTCTGAAACAGGCTATTTTTCGGGCGCCCAAATAGAAAAGCTCACAAACGATGATCTGAAATGGGAGCGCACCGAGCAACTTTCTGTGGGGCTCGATACAAGGTTCCTTAATAGAAAAATCAATTTTTCTGCCGACTATTATGATAAAATCACCAAAGATTTGATTGTTGTTGGTATGTTTCCGCTTTCTGTAGGGAATGATTTTCCTTTTGTTAACGGCGGTGATGTTTCCAATTCAGGCTTTGAATTTGAGCTCGGTTACACCGATAGTTACGGAGATTTTGATATTTCAGCGAATGTTAATTTTGCTACCCTCAACAATGAGGTTACACGTCTTGATCAGGAGGCTCCAATTGCAGGGGCCAATGTTAGAGGATATGATTTAACCTGGTTTGAGGAAGGAGAACCCATCTGGTATTTTAACGGATACAAGACCAACGGTATTAATGAAAACACAGGTTTGCCCAATGTGGTAGATGTTAGTGGTGATGGAGAAATCACGGCGGCTGACCTGACAAAAATCGGCGATCCGCATCCCGATATTTTGTATGGAGCAAATCTTAATTTGGCTTTCAAAGGTCTTGACCTTAGAGTTTTCCTTCAGGGAACCAAAGGGAATGATATTTATACTGCATGGTATCGTCCTGACAGACCCTTGTCTAATAAGCCCAAATACTTCTATACCGACAGATGGACCCCTGACAATACCAATGCATCCATGCCCCGGGCCGACGGGAGCAGTCAGTATATTTACCGGAGCGACCTGATGGTTCAGGACGGGTCTTATACTCGTATTAAGCAATTGCAGTTAGGATATTCTCTTCCAAATAGTGTTCTCAATCAACTCGGGTTCTCTAAAGCTCGCGTTTTTATTTCTCTTGACGACTTCTTTACTTTTACTGATTATGAGGGACTTGATCCCGAAGCAGGAAGTACCAACGCCCAGAGTCAGGGAGTAGATCGCGGTGTTTATCCTATTCCAAGGAAGATGATATTTGGTGTGTCAGTAAATTTTTAAACCCCCAAAAATCTGAGAAATATGAAACTATATAAATGTTTTAAATGGATTCCGGCTGTTTTATTGATCATTATGCCGGCATGTAGCGATAGTTTTCTTGAGGTAGATCCCGCCGGAAGATTATCCAGCGATATTTATCCTGCTACAGATGAGGAAGTATTGTCCACGATAATTGGTGTATACGATTTAATGCAATGGAATTACGGTCGTGACTGGAATAGTGCCTATTTTGCAAAGAATTTGCCTGCCGACGACTGTAATGCCGGTTCTTCAGCCAGTGATCAACTTCCCTATCAGAACCTGGATGATTTTAAGAATGAAGCGGACAATCCGGTGACAACTGCAATATGGGAAGGCTTCTATAAAGCGGTTAATCAATGTAATACCATTATTGAGCGTATCGAACCGACCAGCGATTTTCGTGAACAGATAATCGCTGAAGCAAAGGCTATTCGGGCATGGAATTATTTTGAACTGGTTACGCTCTTTGGAGATGTTCCCTTTTATACCGTAAATCCTACTTCAGTGGCAGACTATCACAAACCTCGTGCCCCCAGGGCCGATATTTATTCACAGATTGAGACCGATCTTGAGGATGCTATTTCAGTTCTTCCATTGAAGTCTGAGCTTCCCGAAAACCAAAAATTCAGAGTCTCCAGGGGAACCGCTCAAGCTATTCTGGGCAAAGTATACCTGTATCAGGAGAGATGGAATGACGCCCATACTGTTTTGGGACAAGTCATTTCTTCGCAGGAATATGGACTGGAACCTGATTTTGGCGATGTTTGGAAGCGTGCAGGAGAACTGGGAACTGAATCTGTCTTTGAAGTTCTTTATACATCCCAGGAAGGATACGACTGGGGTAATTTTGGATGGGGTGGTGGTGCTGAATCCAACATCCACGTTCAGTTGATGGGGCCCCGCGCACCATTCTTTGGTAAGCTGGATACTATTGGAATTATTCCCGGATGGGGATTTAATCTTCCTACTGCTTCCATAGGTGAGGCATTTGATGATATGGGGGATCAGGGGCCCCGATATGAGGCAACCATCATGAGTGAATCGGAGTTTATTGCTGCCGGGGGCGAAATAAATCCGGATACCGATGATGATGGAAATCCTATGCCTGCTCATGATTACGAGGGATATCTTCGAATGAAGTATACCACATTTGCGGATCAAACCAATACCAGCGGTGCTTCAATTCCTGAGCTCAACTACACCACCAACTGGCGTCTCATTCGCTATGCCGATGTGCTGTTGATGGCTGCCGAGGCCTATAATGAGGACGATGATGAAGCAAGTGCCCGTCGCGAATTGAACAAGGTTCGGGAGAGGGCTGAATTGGATACGTATGATTCCCCCATGTCGAAGGAAGACCTGCGTGAAGCCATTAAAGCTGAGCGTCAGCTTGAACTGGCCTTTGAAGGCAGTCGTTACTGGGATTTGGTTCGTTGGGGCGATGCCGAAGAAGTATTGAGTCCGCTGGGATTTGTGGCAGGAAAACATGAACACTTTCCGATTCCTCAAACCGAGATTTCATCTAATAATGAAATTTCGCAGGAGGATCAAAATCCCGGTTTCTAAGCCAACACTCTGCTAATTTACCTATATGAAAACTAAAGGGGTTGTCCAAATAATATTGGGCAGCCCCTGATTGTTTTTGCCAGTAAATCATGAACGTTTTTGCGCGTTAGATTCACTGGTTTTTGATGAATTTTTGTACCTGATTAATATAGATCCTCAAAATATTGCCCTTTGTATCTAAGATAATCAATAAGATTGGAGGGTTTCTTTTTATTCGGAATTATTTCAGACAATGGGAGTTGATTTAAAGTTTCTTTTATTCCCTGTCCCATTTTTATGGAGCCACATACATAAATATGGGCACCATTTTCTATCCATTCAGACAGTAATGTGGACTTTTCAATAATTTTGTCCTGTACATACTGCTTTGGTTTATTGTCTCTGGAAAAGGCAAGATCTAAATGTCTAAGAAAACCTTTTCTTTCAAATTCAATGAGCTGATTTTTGTAGAGGAAATCAGACTTTCTGGTCTTTTCACCAAAAATAAGCCAGTTTTTTGTTGCGTTTGTAACACTTCGATGATGCAAAAAACTGATGAATGGAGCAATTCCTGTTCCTGCAGCAATCATAATAACGGGAATTCCGGAGCCAGAAGGCAACCGGAAATTTTCATTGGGTGCGAGTTTGAATTGTACCTCTGATCCTGTTTTGAGCCAGGAAGTGAGATAGGTGGAGCATGCCCCGTAGTAGGTTCGTTTTTTATTGGAATAGCCAATTTGTTTTACAGTTAGATGTAGTTCGCCAGGTGTTTTGCACTGGCTTGATGCAACAGAATAGTGCCGGGGGCGCATTTCTTCAGGAATATTAATTATTTCTTCAGGAGACAAGCGGGCGGGAAAATCTGTAATAAGATCAAGCATATCTTTGTTTTTTAAATATTCTGTGATTTTTACCTCATTTTCTGAAAGGGATTTTAACTTTACATTTTTTGTTGCTTCTGCATATCTCTTAATGGATTCTCTATGCAGGGTAGTGATTTCCAATTTCGTTTGAAGCAATTCCCCAAATGCTACATTGTGTCTTTTAAATGTAACAGGGTGATTCCAGGAAACATTAAGTTGATAAAGAATTTTATCAATTAAAGGTGCAGGGTTCCCGGGAATGACAGAAATGCTGTCTCCCGGAGTATATTTGGTTTTTCCCGGATCAATGTCTATTACAATGTGATATATTCCGGATGAAGAATCCGGATTTAATCTAAATCTATGTTTAATAATCCCTTGATGAGTGTTGTTTTTTAATGTTGGGGTCGTGATGTCGGTACATTCATCAATTTTGGACTGACCGATGGCTTCAGTACTGCTACTGCCGGGGCAGGAGCAGCTGGTAATGGCTGCCGGGGCAGAATGGATTTTAGTTTTTTTAACCTTATACTGAAGATATGCATTCTTTATCCAACTGGCAGCTACTTCTCTGAAATTCACATCACAATCAACTCTGGACAAAAGGGGATTTGCTCCTAGTGCACTAAATCTTTGGTCAATAGTTTTTCCGGCCTGGCAAAAGAATTGATAACCGGAATCCCCCAAAGCACAGACGGCGTAGTCTAGGTGATCTATAGAGATGTCGGTAGCAATTAGTTCATTAAAAAAAGATGAAGCCCCGGGAGGAGGATTGCCCTCTCCGTGTGTACTTATAACAATAAAAACGGTGCTTTCTGTTGCCAGTTGAGCAACCTGATATTTTGAGAGGTTTTCTACTTTCGTTTCAACTCCCTGCATTTTGAAGTACTTAGCAGCTTCTTTTGCGATGAATGCCGAATTTCCTGATTTGGTCCCGTAGAGAATTGTTATTTCAACTTCGGGTATCTCATTTCTGATATTGAATATTCTCAGCAGTGTCTTTTTAATCATCGGATAATTCCTTTATTTCTTTTTTAATGTTGCCGGGTTTGTGGATAAGTACTGATTAGAATAAAGAGGATTGTCGTTTTCGTTTTCTTTTCCACCACATCATAAATCCGGTAACTGGGAGTGATGCAGCAATTAGACTTACAATAAAAGCCAGGATCCTGCCAGGTAAACCTAATATGGCACCGGTATGAATGTCGTAGTTGGCCGAGATCAGCTTTTCTCCGGCATTCTTGTCATCATGTTTGCGTTCCCCCAGTAATTTGCCTGAATATTGGTCGAATTGTAATTGGTGATTGATGTAATAGAGTCCCTCCTTTTGTTGCACATATATGTTGATAGCATCTGTACTGTCCGAAGGTGGTATTATTCGAAAACCGGCGGCGTCAATGTATTTTTGTCTGGCTTCGATCAACGCTATGTCAATCGGACTGACTATTTCATGCATTCCCGGTTTTGACCGGGCTTCTAACTGCTTGGGAGGTATTGTTGTTCCGGCAGCTGTTACGTATACTAGGGCTTGAAACCAGTTAAATGCCCAAACCATTCCTGTCAGAGCAATAATCAATGTTCCTGTGAGACTCCAAAAACCAAGAACATTGTGAAGGTCATAAAATTTTTTATAAAGACTGGTTGTCTTTTTCCATCTTATGAGTAACAGATTCTTTGTACCCCGGAAACTTTTTGGCCACCAAAGTATTAGTCCAGTAATTAGTAATATTACAAAAATAAGTGTAGCCCATCCGACAATTGGCTGCCCTATGGAAGTTTTTAAAAGCAGGCTCCAATGCAAAATTTTTACAATATTAAAGAAGCCCGTTTCTTCGTTGTAGGCTCCTTCTATTTCTCCGTTGTATGGATTAATATATAATGCTTTATAGTGATTAATGAAGCCAAAATAGGTAAGGGCATTAGGGTTAACATCATAGCTGTAGAAAATTTGGTTTTTACGGGAATCGTTGTAGATGTTGACCCAGGAGATTTTTTCCTCTTCAGATAAGTTGGCCCGGGCTGTTTCCCACAATCTATGCTGAGAGAGAGGCGTTTTTTTTTGAGGATTATCAGCATATATGGCTTCATGTCGTAACCAGGAAATGATCTCCGGTTGAAAAACATAGATGCTTCCGGTGATTGAAACGATGAAAACAACAATCCCCGAAAGCAGTCCAAGCCACAAATGCAGTTGAAAAGTTATTTTTTTTATCATGAAAAAACTGTTTAAGTCAAAAGGTGTTCATACAACCGTTCGATAATTACGATTGTATGAACAAAGTGAACGAGTTTATTAAAACTCATAATTGACGCTTAGGCGGTAATTAATTCCCGGTTCTGTTTGCCAGTAATAAAAATTTTCATAGCCACTTCCGGAATAGAGATATTCATCCAGGAGATTGTTTATATTAAGCCTGATAGCAATGGCCTTTTTCTCCCACGAAATAGTCCCGTCCAGTCTGAAATAGTCCGGAAGGATAGCTTTATTGTCAGCTCCCCAGTTCCATGACGAACGATCAATCTGGTACTGGTAACCCAGTCCTACTCCAAGGCCTTTCAGTTGTGAGGCATTGAAGGTATACTTCAGCCACCCGTTTGTCATGTGTTTGGCATGTCCTGCAAGGCTTGTACCAACAATGTCGGGATTAGTGTCTTCAGTTATTCTTACATCGGTGTTGGCATAGTTGAGAATGATATCAACTCTGCTCAAAATCCGGCCACGAAGATCGAATTCTATTCCTTCTGATTGGGCTTCTCCAAGCTGAACCTGGTAGTTGGCATCTTCGGGATCGGATGTCAATACGTTTTCCTTGGTTATTCGGTAAAATGTGATGGATGAATTCCATTTGCCATTGGCCCATTTTCTTTTGATTCCTGCTTCTATATCTTTGGCTTTAACCGGATCGAAAGCGTTCCCTTCTTTATCTGTTCCTGCTTCGGGGAGGAATGACTGATCGAAGAGTCCGTAAATGGAAGTATTTTCATCGATAGAGAAGCTGATACCCGCACGGGGTGTGAAAACTTTGTCATCAGTATTGTCTCCGTATACAGATGTTGTATAATGTGTGTACCTTCCGGCAAGAGTCAGTCGTAACCGATCGGCAAAGAATCCCAGTTCATCCTGTAAATAGAATGCAGAAGACTGCAATGTCTGGGCGGCAGGGTAACTTCCGTTAAAGGCTCTTTGCCGAATGCTGATTTCCCTGTCAAAAACAGGCATTTGTGAGGTGGGTACATTATGTACCGGATTGTGTATATCGAGCGGGTTGTTTTCTCCGGCTAACGGACCAGCCTGAAACCAGTCGGCGTAATAGCTCTTAGTGCTCATGTCAACTCCTGTAAGAATATGATGCCCAACAGATCCTGTTTGTACTTTTCCCTCAATATAAGCCTGTCCTGATTTTGCATTACTGATGGCATCCCAAATACTTAAGCTTCTGTAAACAAGGCCTTCCGAGCTTACGGAATCGGCCCAGAGGGAAGAGCCAACAAGTTTATAGTCAAGATATCCAAGTTGTGCTGTCAGTTCCCAATTATCCGCAAGCCTGTGTTGAAGTGTTACAAATGCATTATGTTCCCTGATATCAGTGGGATCAATATTTGGCTCGGCCAGGGTGAAATCACGGGGTAATGATCCCATTTTGTCGGGAGCAAACGCATAGGCGGCACCAACCACCGATAATTTGGAATACTGATAGATATATTCAGCTGTAAGGCTTGTTTGATCATTTAGCAGGTATGTTACTGAAGGGTTAATGGTATATCGGTCGTTGAATTCATAATCTCTGTGCGTATTCTTCATGGCCCCCATTGCATTGAAGCGGTAGAGCAGTTTATCATTTCCTCTTATATTTCCTCCAATGTCTATTGTTGCCCGTATTGTGTTGAACGACCCCATCATGATACTGGCCTCGTTTGTCTGCAATAATTTTGGTTTTTTGGTTACCACATTATAGAATCCTCCCGGTTCCCCGGAAGAAAGCATAAAACCCGCTGGACCTTTTACAAACTCTATGCTTTCTACCATCGACAGGTCTTCGGTTAGTGGTCCCCATGGAAGATCAACGTTCATTCCGTTGCGGAAAGCCGGCAACTTAAAGCCACGCATATTAATCCTGGCAAATGTTCCCCAGTGTTCGATCATCTGGGCTCCACTGGTGTTCCGGGATACACTTTCGAGCATATCCGTGAGTTGCTGGTCGGCCAGTACCTCTTTGCTGATGATTTGAATGTTTTGAGACATTCTGAGTAACGGCATGTTATATCTTAGCGATTGTGAAGGTTGCTGCACCGAATAACCGGATTGATGATTCCCTAATACCATGATTTCGGCTATTTCCCTTTCCGTCTTCTCCATTATTATATCAGGAGCTTTGATTTCTTCGCCGGAATAAACTGTCACAGATACTTCCCTGGGCTTGTATCCAACATAAGAGGCTTTAATGGTATAGTCTCCGGGTTTTAAATTGTGAATCGTATACGTTCCATCCTTGTCTGTAATAGTTCCCTTGTTAGTTCCCGCAATTCCAATGTTGATCGGTGCTTTCTCTTTCTCGGGCATGATAACTCTTCCACTAATGGAGCCATTTTGAGCATTTATGAGAAGTGATATTTGTAATAAAAACGATATAAATAGTAGGATTTTCATGTCTACATTTTTTAGTTAATATGAATTTCATTTTTCTTTTAGTTTCTTCTTTTGTTGTGAAGAATTAAATCAGTGCTGAGCCGGCTTGGGGCTGGGAGCAGAAATAAATTTGGGCATTAAAGGCTTTAATACTGTATAACTTTGGAAAAACGGCACGATGAGTTGAGAAAAATTGCTCCCAGTCTCATTGGCAAAATTATTAAGGTGGAATAAGCGCATCAATCCCTAAAAATTGTTATTTTGCAGAATCTGTTCTTCTGGCTGTGTCTTGTTTGTCAGAACGCTTTAATTGAATATAAACCAGATTAACTGTCAGGCCTTTATACAAAGATCAAATGCTGTTTTATAAGGAAGCTGTATTTTTTTGATATTATAGAAATGATGATCTTGGAACCTTGATATTATCTGTTTTGGTCTCCTCATACTAAAATTCTCACCATTTTTAGCGATATATCCGGTGGAACTATTTTATGGGAAAAGTCAATAACTTTTTTTATTTTCGTTTCTTAATTTCTCCTTAAATCTATTATTAA
>NZ_AHZV01000297.1 GCF_000250735.1 Anaerophaga thermohalophila str. Valhall | reverse complement strand
GTAATAGATAATTTATGAATAATGCAGGTTAAAAAAGACACTAAAAATAATCAACTCATTTTGCCTATAGCGATTTGTTGTTCAATTTTGCGGTAAAAAGAAAGAACAGGGAATACATGCTTGAAGGAAATTTCTGAGTCTTGTTCCTTTTCCATCAGAATCAATTGCTTCACAACTTCCGCAACATTATCCGGATAGTGAACTGCAACACTTTGTTTGGATACTAACCACTCTTTGAGTTTAGGTAATTCAAAAAATGACAGAGCTGAGAGTACTGAAATACCCATAATTCTAAGCATTTCTGCATTACAAGCCTGTTCATATTGATGCTTCATCGGGATAACACACAGTTTTTTCCCAAGAAACAAAGCCTCAGCAGGAGTTTCAAAACCAGCATTGCATAATACACCGGTGCAGCCAGCCATACTTTTTACGAAGTTGTCATTATCAACAGGAAAAACAGAAATATTATTGAAAGAATATGGAACCCTTGCATTTTTTGAAAACACCTCCCACCGAACATTTTGGATTTCAGCCAACACCCCAATGATATGAATATCTGAATATGCCGGCAGATATACTGTATAATGTCCAAAATTTCCTGGTATAATTTCTCTTATCGATTTCCTGATAACAGGTGTGTAAATGTGCTTGTTTATACGTTTAAAGTGAAACCCGGTTTTATAGTATACAGGAGCATAGTACTTTAATATTGTTTTTCCAAGCCAACTGCCAGAAGCAGGATGAGGTGCAGCGCTGTCAGCAACCGCAGCCTGATGACTCATTCCAAAACATTTCTTCCCCCGAATTATACATGCCCATGCAGAAACCGGTTCAAAATCGGAAATCACTAAATCATATTGTTCCACGGGCAGGTTGATTATTTCTCTAAAAAAGCGAACAATTGAATTTTTTCGCCATGTTTTTGCGATATCAACACCCCCCGATTGGCCAAAGAAAAAACCAAATCCCTGAAAACGATACTTCACTTCAAAAGGCAATTTCAACTCACTATGCTGTCCACTAAGCAAGACATCAACATCACCGTATTTTTGAAACTCAGGAACAAGGTCTATAGCTCTTGCAACATGACCGTTCCCGGTTCCCTGAATGGCATATAATATCTTCATCTGAAACAATTTTAGTCCCGTTTTTCCTACATTTTGATGAGTTGAGGCACAACTTTTAGATGAAAGAATGGAAAATAGAAACGAGAGAATTGCCATCCATCAACAATGTCTCTATTAAGTACCAATATCTCAGGATTTATTGCCTTCAAGAAATCAAGAACCCGGAGGGCTTTACAGACATAAGTTTCGAGGCTCAAATCGAAGATAACTTCCGATTTTACGTTTCGTGTTTTGACGTTTTTAATGTTTTGCATCGAATATTCGTTAGAATTCTGATGCAAGAATAATCACTCAGAAAGAATCTATTGTAACCGGAAAGAAAACAAATTGTTAATAATAGTGCGTGTCTATAAACTCGCAAAAAATTTTTACAATCTGTGTGTCTGTTCAGAAAGTGCCAGTTGCAAGGTTTGCGAAGCCGCCAAAAACGGAATTTACTTTTCGTAAATGAGTATTTTGGCGGCAAGCGTAACACATCAAATGGTACTTTATGGACAGGCACTAATTATACACCATAAACCATCACTCCCTCTCAACAACCTTAAATCCCAATAATTCCAGTGCATGCTTTAACTCACTATCCCCGGCCGGAATATGAACCGTCCAGACCGGAAATTCACGCCGAACAGGGTAATTTCCCCGCAACTCTTCAAATTTCTGAGGGTTTTCTGTTAATCGCCGGGAATCTTCAGCCACATCGTAAGTCGCAACAACTGCCCTGGCTATTCTGAGGTTCAGACGTTCGTCACCATCATCTATTGAAACAGACATATCCCCGGGTACGGGTAAGTTTTCAGGATACCACTCATCGAGACCAAGGTGAAACTGACGGCTTATAAAACGGATGGCTGCCGCTGAACCATTGGCTTTTCCATCAACAGCATAGCCGGCAATATGAGGGGTTCCTATCATCAGACGCCTCTGCAACTCGAGTGAAATATCAGGTTCATTTTCCCATACATCTAAAACTCCTCTATCAATAAGGCCCGAACTCAGGCCTTTCATCAAAATCCGTTCGTTCACAACCTCGCCCCTCGAAGAATTTATAAGTACACTACCACGCTTCATCATCAAAAGGGTAGTATCATTCAGCATGTGATAAGTAGGATATTTACCCTCTCTTGTAAGCGGCACATGAAAAGTTACCACATCCGACATTTGCAACAACACGTTGAGATCGACATTTGGAAAGTCCGGATCTTTTTCCTTTCGCGGAGGATCATTCAGAAGCACCTTCATACCAAATGCTTTTCCAACATCGGCCACTTTACTCCCAACATTACCAACTCCAATTATGCCGAGTGTTTTTCCTCTTAAGGGATAATAATTCATCTCCAATGCAGCAAAAACCGATGCAATGTATTGCTTTACCGAACCCGAATTGCACCCCGGCGCATTTGCCCATGCTATGCCGTTTTTTTCCAGCCAGGGTATATCCATGTGGTCAGTACCTATTGTTGCCGAAACAACAGCCTTAACATTGCTGCCTTGCAGCAATTCGTGATTCACTTTTGTCCTGGTACGAACAATCAGTCCGTCCGCATCCTTTACATCCCCGGCACCGATCGAAGCCCCGGGCAAATAAGTAACATCGGCCAGAGAATCAAGAACACCTCTCACAAACAAAATTTTGTCATCGATTACAAGCTTCATAAAATCGTTTTTTCAAGGTCAGATATAGAGCAATGAGTTTGCTCTTAAAAGTCTTTTCACGCCAAATACATGAGTCTGCTCCTAAAAGAGCTATTTTTGTAAAGACAATACTCCGTTAAATTTTCACAGATGTCTGGTAATTAGGCTTTTTTTAACTGACTATTGTGTAAAGATCGAGGCTTCAAAATTACCAATTATCAGTTAATATTAGCGGTTCATTACAAAAAAGCGTACTTATGGAAAAACTCCAACTTGAAAAATATCAACTGTTATTTTAAAAGTACTATTTACTATTTATTTTTCCCTTGCTAAAAAAATAACTACTTTTGTTCTGATAATTATCATTGACTGATTTTTATACTGAAAAAAACAGACCGATTTTATATATTTGCAAACGAAAAATTAAAAAGAACAGACCAGAACAGATAAATAAATCAAAACCGACAATATTATGAGTACAGACATTGCAAAAAGAGCCGCGGACAACATACGTGTGCTTTCGGCTGCTATGGTAGAGAAAGCCAAATCAGGTCATCCCGGCGGCGCTATGGGAGGTGCCGACTTCATTCATATTCTCTTCTCCGAATACATGGAGTTTGACCCGAATAACCGGGCATGGGAACTTCGCGATCGTTTCTTCCTCGATCCCGGGCACATGTCACCCATGCTTTATTCTCAGTTGGCCCTTACCGGAACTTATAGCATGGAAGAACTCGCTAATTTCCGTCAGTGGGGAAGTCCCACGCCAGGCCATCCCGAACTGGAAGTCGAGCGAGGCATAGAGAACACTTCAGGCCCGCTTGGCCAGGGACATACAATGGCTGTCGGGGCCGCTATTGCCGAGAAATTTCTTTCTCAGAAATTCGGTCTCTGGAGCTCGCACACTATCTACACTTTCATTTCAGACGGAGGCATTCAGGAAGAGATATCTCAGGGAGCCGGTCGTCTGGCAGGGTTTCTCGGTCTCGGGAACCTGGTAATGTTTTACGACTCCAACGATATCCAACTGTCAACCGAAACCAAACTTGTGTCAATAGAAGATACTGCCCAAAAATATGAATCATGGGGATGGGCGGTAAAAACCATCGACGGTCATGATCATTCCCAGATACGCGAAGCACTTGACGAAGCAAAAAAGACAACCGACAAACCTTTCCTTATCATTGGAAAGACCATTATGGGGAAAGGAGCCTTAACAGAGGACGGTGACTCTTTTGAACGCAAAGTATCCACTCACGGTCAACCTTTGGGTGCTGCAGGCGCATCGTTCAGGAAAACCATTGAGAACCTGGGTGGAAATCCCGAGCAACCCTTTGCTATTTTCCCTGATGTAGCAGAATACTATAAAAAAGTTATGGAAGAAAAAGCTGTTCAGGCCGAACGAAAAAAAGCCGAGCAGCAGGCCTGGGAAAAGGCAAACCCGGAACTTGCCGAAAAATTCCATAAATTTTTTAACAGCGAGGCGCCGAATATTGATTATGCAGCTATTGAACAAAAACCCAATTCAGCATCTCGTGCTTCGTCAGGGACTGTTCTCTCTCATTTTGCAGATCATGTGGAAAATATGATTGTCATGTCGGCCGACCTGAGCAATTCAGATAAAACAGATGGTTTTCTGAAGAAAACGCAACCCATGACAAAAGGCGACTACTCCGGACAATTTGTTCATACCGGCGTATCTGAACTGACAATGGCGGCACTGGCCAATGGTATGGCATTGCATGGTGGTGTTATCCCGGTATGTGGAACCTTCTTCGTGTTCTCCGACTACATGAAGCCTGCCGTTCGTCTGGCAGCCCTTATGCAACTACCTGTAAAATACGTCTGGACACACGATGCTTTCCGTGTCGGAGAAGATGGCCCCACTCATCAGCCGGTTGAGCAAGAGGCACAAATTCGCCTTATGGAAAAACTCAAGAACCATAAAGGAGAAAACAGCATGCTGGTGCTTCGCCCGGCCGATGCCAACGAAACTACTGTTGCTTGGCAAATGGCCATGGAAAATACAAAGACACCAACGGCTTTGATCCTTTCGCGCCAAAACATACCAAATCTGCCCGAAAGCAGCTACCACAGGGCTTTGGGTGCTAAAAAAGGTGCATATATCGTTCAAAAAGATGAAGGAAAAACCGACCTGATTATGGTGGGTAACGGCTCCGAAGTTTCTACTATGGTTGAAGGAGCTGAACTTCTCCGTAAAGAAAAAGGATTGAAAATACAGGTAGTTTCCGCTATTTCAGAAGGACTTTTCCGGAACCAGGCCGAAGAGTATCAAAAAGAAGTTCTACCGGACGATATTCCCAGATTCGGTCTGACAGCAGGACTGCCGGCAACCATCGAAGGTCTGACCGGGCCCAATGGCCTGGCCACAGGCCTGGACCACTTTGGCTATTCAGCACCTTACAAAGTTCTTGATGAGAAATTTGGATTTACTGGTAAAGCAGTTTACGATGCGGTTTGCAAATTTCTGAATTTGTAATAATCGGCTGTAACGTTTGATATAAAGACCTCTCCGATTAACTTTGGGGAGGTTTTTTTCTGTCTGTTGCATCTTTTAATCAAACAATTGTATTTTCGTATCATGCTTGAGAAATCCGATTTCATACCTGTCGGCAAAGTAGCCAAACCGCACGGAACCGGTGGAGAAACAGCCATAAGACTTTTCCCCGAAACAGAGTCTTACGATATGCAACCTTCGTTTATTTTTATTGAAATAGACAACGGTCTTGTCCCCTTCCGCGTTAGTGGGTTCCGGTATAAGACCGATGACATAATTCTTATAAAATCGCCTTTTCTCTCTTCAGAAAACAAAATCAGAGCATTGATGGATTGTACAGTATACCTTTCTCCTGAAGAGATCATCAAAGCGCCGGCAGGAATGACAAATCTCAACGCTTTTACAGGTTATCAGGCAGTTGACAGAAAAAAAGGACTTATCGGTAAAGTAACAGGTATCCGCGATATTACAGGGAATCCGCTATTTATTATAAATACCCCGGACGATGAAATCCTGATTCCAATAGCGGAAGAATTTATTGTGCACATTAATCGCGAAGCAAAAACAATTGAGCTGGAACTGCCCGATGGACTACTGAATTTAAATCCAACAGACAGATAGTGCAGTTAGTTATTTTTGATGTGGGAGGAACCGAATTTAACTGTGGAATAATAAACTCCTTGTATCTGGCTAAATATTATATCTAAAAATCTAATGATCTATTGGTTATATTAAACAAAGTTTTAGTATCTTCGTAAAAGTATTATCTACACCAAACCAATTTAATCCTATGCTGAGAAAAACCCTTACCGCCGCGACTGCTATCATCCTTGGACTAATATCTACCGCCACCATTGGTGGAATCGGAATTTTAATAGTAATGACAACTGCCGGAATAGCAGCATTGCTAATTGCAGTTTTGTTTCTTTCGGGCGGATTTCTGCTTGGTTACAAAGTCTACAAAACTGCTCTTACCAGAGGGCTGGTCAACTTCATCACTGCTGTAAATGCATCGCCCGACTTTGATAACCTTGAACCTTCTGACAATTCAAACCACCGACTTTATGACATTCCTGAATATATTTCGGCATTTGAAAAACATGAATATCTGTTTAACGGTGGAACAATAAGAATATGGGGCAATTACACCTTTCCCGGATTTAATTCCTTCAATAAAATTGAGTCTGTTAAATCTCCGAAAGCAGATCTGCTCCAGATTACTTTCAGCAATGGAAACATACTCAGTATTTTGGCCCCTGAAAGCATTATTGAAGGAGATTCCTATCTAAAAGTGATCAACTGCCAGAAAGCAGAATGGGTGTGGACTGATGCCTCGACCAATTCTCTTGTTTCTGCCACGTTTGAGTTGCAAAACAATCGGGTCAATGTTATCGCCCCAGGCAACATCACTGTCAGCCAGTACCACTTTCAGCCGGGAGAACCGGCTATTGTTTTGTTGGAGTAGAAACAGACTAAAAACTATTTCCCTCGTATGCTCTAACAGCATCACGCCATTCCTCAGGCAAAACAAAAGACGTTCCGCTACTTTTCCGAAAACCGGCCATCACCGATTCACATACAGAAAGTGGCTCATCCGAACCCTCCTCAATAATCCACTGTATCATTTTGAGGCTTTTGTTGCCGAGTTTTACAACGCGGGTAAGAACTTCAATGGATTGCCCCAGAAATATTTGGCTCATGAAGTCTGTTTTTGTATTCACCACAACCAGCTGGTCGTCACGCGAAGTATCTCCGGGAAGCCATCCTAACACGTCTTGCATGTAATACATACGACCCAGGTCATAATAGTCATTATACACCCCGTTATTGATATGTCCAAAACCGTCCACATCGCTAAAGCGCATCTGAACGGGTAACCTGTGTTTGAAATCCGAAATTTTCATATTGTTTTTGAGGAAAAGTACAAAAATCAAGTAACAAAAAAGTATCTCACTCCCGGATTACTTTAACCTGACCATCCACTCCCAGCTTAATAATGCCGGACGGTGCAGGACTATTCATTTCCTCCTGGCGGTATTTAACCACATAATCAACACCCTTAACGATTTTTTCACTGATTTCACCGAAATTTGCCGGTGAAGGTTCACCGCTCACATTGGCCGAAGTGGACACCACGGGTTTACGGAATTTTTGGCATAATGAACGCGAAAAAGCTTCTTTCGTTACACGAATGCCAATACTTCCATCCTCTGCCAGCAAATTCCCGGCAAGATTCTTCCCCCCCGGGTAAACAATTGTCAACGGTTTATCAGATAATTCAATAAGATTGTACGCCATTTCAGGAACTTCCCGGATATAAGAATTCAGTCTGACTTCGTTCTCCACCAGCACCAACATACTTTTACTGTCGGCACGTTTTTTTAACTCATATATTCGTCTGACTGCATTCGGATTTGTGGCATCGCAACCTATTCCCCAAATGGTATCGGTAGGATAAAGTATAAGTCCACCATTTTGAAGCACTTCAACCGCTTTCTTTAAGTCTTCCTGATAATCCATAACATCATATTTTTGTCATCAGCAAATATAAAGGGAATCCACTATAAGACCGAAATATCATATATGAGTGTGATATAAAAAGACATATTTTTGGCAGAATCAAGGCGTTTTAAATTTTTGTACCGGAGTTAATTCGTTGTTAATGAGGATGCAAAAATTTAGAACAACACAGAGTTTGGCAATAAAGATGCTTTTTAGACCGCACTCACATATAAAAAGCCGGAAGCTCAAATAATCAGTAACTACTCCCGGCTCCTTCTATTTTTTCACTGTTTCTTTGCAACTTAGGCGTTAAAAAATCAGACCGCCACACCAAAGTCACGCAAAGCATTGTTTAGTGACGTCTTTTTGTCTGTCGATTCCTTTCGTTGTCCGATAATTAAGGCTGCAGGAACCTGATACTCACCGGCAGGGAACTTCTTGGTATAACTACCCGGTATAACCACCGACCGTGGAGGCACAAAACCCTTATATTCTTTAGGTTCTGTTCCACTGACATCAATAATTTTTGTCGAACCCGTCAATACTACATTGGCACCCAAAACAGCTTCTTTCCCAACACGGCAGCCTTCTACAACAATACACCTGGAGCCGATAAAAGCATTGTCCTCAATAATAACCGGCGCAGCCTGGACAGGTTCCAGTACACCACCGATACCAACTCCCCCGCTCAGATGAACATTCTTTCCGATCTGTGCACAACTCCCAACAGTAGCCCAGGTATCCACCATCGTACCCGAATCCACATAAGCACCAATATTCAGATACGATGGCATCATCACAACTCCTCTTCCTATAAACGCGCCATAACGGGCAACTGCATGGGGCACAACACGAGCGCCCAATTCTTTATAATTTCTTTTGAGTGCCATTTTATCATGAAACTCAAACGGCCCCAATTCAATTGTTTCCATTTGTTTCATGGGGAAGTACAGAATGACCGCCTTCTTTATCCAGTCATTTACTTTCCATTCATCCTCATTTAAAGGCTCTGCAACCCGGATTTCACCCCTATCAAGTCTGTCTATCACATTTCTGATAGCTTCCTGCGTTTCTTCCAGCTCCAAAAGAGACCTGTCGTCCCAGGCCTTTTCCACTCTTTCTTTTAAATTATTTTCCATAATAGCGTTTTTACTTTCAAAATATTTATCCGTATAAAATTAGTCTAAGTTATTGGCCGAATGGAACTCGCTTGTAAGATTTTTACATATTCTTTTTGTGGCAAACCTGTCTATGTTCATTTCATCTTACATCTTATATCTAAAAATCTAATGATCTATTGTGGCAAACCTTGTTATGCTCGTTTCATAAGGAAAAACCATTGGTTTTAAGGCCGCCCGAAGAGCCTCTCCGACTATTGTAACAAAAAAGGCCATTGAATGATTCATCTTATCAATGGCCTTTTTATTGCCGTCCTGACAAACAGGTTATTAGCCCTCGTATTTATTTACTCATTCGGCCTCCCTGCTATCCGTTATCTTTGTATAGATGAGTGTGATCTAAACCAAAGTTTTAAGCAAGGTTTCTTTGTCTCCCAAAAGATAATCGATCGGAGCAATTTCAGGCATAGTATAAGCCCCGGGTTGTTGTTTTAAAACAGCTCTTGCACAAGACACAAGTATTTGTGATGTAAGTGCAGGGTTATTAATTTTCATGTGAAACTCAAACAACTGATTCTGGGTTTTTCCGGAAACGCCTTTATGCTCCAGCACGACCCCGTGCCCCATATCTTTAAGTTCATCAACACTTGGAACAGCAATTACATGCGTTTCATCATTACTGAAATAACTGTCTGACTTAATCTCAGATGTGACTTTTTCTATACTGGCTCCGTCTTCAAGCTCAACATAAACCATGCGACGGTGAATTCCTGTACCGGTGGGAATGGTCATAGAAAGCGCATCTTTTACCCCGTCTTTATCTTTGGCTGCAACAGAATGCCCCATGCTCATCCCGGGCCCGAAGTTTGTGTATGTAAGTCCTTTGGGAGCCATTGCCTTCAGCAGTGTACGAACCACTGAATCGCTCCCGGGGTCCCATCCCGCAGATATTATAGCTTTAGAATTATTCTTTTTCCCGGTTTCGTCCAGAAGAGAACGAAGTTTAAGCATCTCTTCGCCATGAATATCAAAGCTATCCACGGTGCATATGCCTTTTTCCATGATTTTTTTAGCAGTTTCCGGAATCTTTCTGGTTGGAGAACAAAGTATTGCTACGTCAACCTTTCCCAAATCCGAAATATCACTAACTACTTTAACATTGGCCAACTCTGGAGGATTATTCTCTGCAGAACGACGAACCACCCCGGCAAGTTCCATATCGGGAGCGGCATCGACTGCTTCCACTGCAAATCTTCCAATGTTTCCGTAACTTACAACTGCTACTCTAATTTTACTCATAAAGTTCTTGTTTTGATTTATTGTTCATTTTCAAATCACAAATATACAAAATGTGAATAAGGATTTGAAATTGAAATCATTTAATCCTGTTTTATTACATTTTGTTTTATTTTTATTGATTTTTGTTAGATTTTTATATTCCAAAATCCATGATGAGGCCTTTCAATGTTAAACAACAACAAGCAATAGGTATTACTTGCCCCGGGAATCGGGTATTAATACAACTTCAACAATTTTGAGTCTCCACCTAAAAGAATTTCTATTAGGTACAGTTTTTGATAATCTCACCACCAGGGATTTTCTCTTATTCATATAGACCATAAGATTTTTAGGTTATAAATACAAGATGACCGTACAATCTTAAAATACTGCACTATAACAAATAAATATTTGATGATAAACATCTGGTTCGCAGTATATTACAAAACTTAAAAGAGTGAAATAACTTAGACAAAAACCACATTTATTGAGTAATCCGGGAATTGCATCCAGTACCTTAACATTTTCTCAATGAGAGTAATATTTTTCATAATTGTTTTTTCCTTTCTTCCATGCCTGTTCTGTTTGGGACAAAATCATGACAAAGTAAGAGTAACCGGAATTGTTTGTAATAAGGAAACTCGAAAGCCGCTAAACTACGCTCAATTAGTAAGCTTCAACACCTTACTGTCACATACAACAGATTCCGACGGTAACTTCGCAATTTACCTGGGGGAAAACGACTCGGTAAAAATTGTCTCCATGGGGTTTGAGGGAGTTGTTTGGAGAACCGAAGACTTTCTAAAAACCAAAGGCCGTGATACCATTTTCATGGAGCCGGCAACTTATATGCTTAATGAAGTAACAGTAAATGCACATGACCGTTCCATCAATCTGAACCTGCCAGGTAACATTGGGATAAATGTAGACCCTGATGCAGACCCCGACCGTTCTGTCCCCAAACCATCGGTTGGTATGATTTCCTCTCCACTCACTTTAGCGCATTCAGCTTTTAGCAAGAAAGCAAAAAATCAACGGAACTTAAAAAAAGCCATCAATAAAGAAAAGGAAATGGCGCTGTGGAACAACATACTCGCATCTGGTTTGTTAAAAGAGTGGACAGAACTGGAAGGAAAAGAGTTGGAAGATTTCACCATATTTTGCAACACAAAGATTTCTGTAAGCAAAACAGACAATGTACTTACAATTTACAACAAAGTAACATCTCTTTTGAATATATATAAAAACAAAAAGGAATAATCATTCGTTATCATAAACAATTGGCAAGAACTTTTAATATTCGAAAAAACTGAGTGTTCCAATAGAAAAAAGCAATCACTACAACAGATAGTTACATACAAACAAGAAGATTTCCATCTTGAAAAAAATAAAATGTTCAATTTTTTTTCGCCCCGAAACTAAGATTTCATCAGCAATAAGGGGTAAAAAATCATAAAATTGCAAGAAAAAATGAATTTTTTATTACAAAATACTTGATGGTAATTTGAAAATATATACATTTGCACAGAACAAATAAATTTGAATTGAATATGAACCTTTTTCTATCACTCATTCTCGTCAATATTATTATTCTCGTGGGACAACCAGGCAGAAGTGAGAATGGTGTATAGCTAAATAAACTAAAAGATTTTTAAACCCCTCTCACTTCTGCGTGAGAGGGGTTTTTAATTTAAGGAAAGCAATCTGTATAATGAAACGAACATTAAGAAGTAACACAACAACGCAAGGACGCAGAATGGCCGGTGCCAGAAGCCTGTGGCGTGCCAATGGCATGAAAGAAGAACAAATGGGCAAACCACTCATTGCCATTGTAAATTCTTTCACCCAATTCGTCCCCGGGCACGTGCATCTCCACCATATTGGCCAGGAGATTAAACAAATTGTCGAAAAACAGGGTTGCTTTGCTGCTGAATTCAACACCATTGCCATTGATGACGGCATAGCAATGGGGCACGATGGCATGCTGTATTCTCTTCCGTCACGCGACCTCATCGCCGACAGTGTAGAATACATGGTTAATGCGCATCAGGCCGACGCCATGATATGCATCAGCAATTGCGACAAAATCACTCCCGGAATGCAGATGGCTGCTATGCGTCTTAACATCCCGACCATCTTCGTTTCCGGAGGCCCCATGGAAGCCGGCAACAATAACGGCACTGCTCTCGACCTCATCGATGCCATGGTTCTGGCTGCTGATGACAATGTTTCCGACGATGAAGTACTGGCCGTCGAACAGAACGCGTGCCCTACCTGCGGCTCCTGCAGCGGTATGTTTACTGCCAATTCCATGAACTGTCTAAATGAAGCCATCGGACTGGCACTTCCGGGAAACGGGACCATTGTAGCAACGCATGTCAACAGAAAAAAATTATTCGAAGAGGCTGCCCACAAGATTGTGGACCTTGCCTATCGATATTATCGCGATGGAGACGAGTCGGTATTGCCGCGTTCAATAGCATCTAAACAAGCTTTTATGAATGCTATGACGCTCGACATTGCTATGGGAGGCTCTACCAATACTGTACTCCACCTTTTGGCTATAGCACATGAAGCCGGCGTGGACTTTACATTAAAAGATATTGACAATTTATCACGCAAAACCCCGGTATTATCCAAAGTGGCCCCTAACAGTCATTTTCACATACAGGATGTTAACAGAGCAGGTGGAATTTTGGGAATATTGGCCGAACTGGCACGACACAACCTCATCGACACCAACGTTGGACGAATCGATTATCCAACACTTGCCGATGCACTTAAAGAACATGATCTAAGAAGTCCGGATGTAACGGAAGCAGCGAAAGAAAAATATAAAAGTGCGCCGGCCGGATTCCGCAATCTTGTTCTGGGCTCTCAAAACGCTGTATACGACGAATTCGACCTCGATCGGGAGAAAGGCTGCATTCGTGACGTCGAACATGCCTACTCAAAAGACGGTGGACTGGCTGTTCTTTTTGGAAATATTGCCAAAAACGGCTGTATCGTAAAAACAGCCGGGGTTGATGAATCCATCTTGCATTTCGAAGGGATTGCAAAAGTCTATGAATCACAGGATGCAGCCATCGATGGCATACTATCGGGCGATGTAAAAGCAGGCGATGTTGTCGTCATAAGATACGAAGGGCCCAAAGGCGGTCCTGGTATGCAGGAAATGCTTTATCCTACTTCTTACATTAAATCGCGTCACCTGGGGAAAGAATGTGCCCTCATTACCGATGGCCGTTTCTCAGGTGGTACATCCGGCTTGTCAATTGGCCATATTTCTCCCGAAGCAGCAGCCGGAGGAGAAATTGCACTGATTGAAACCGGTGATAGAATAATTATAGACATACCTCAACGAAGTATCAATGTCGACATTTCAGACAAAGAAATGGAACAAAGACGTCAAAAAGAAATAAACAAAGGCAAAATGGCTTTTAAGCCTGGCCCGAGAAATCGCAAAGTATCTAAAGCACTTAAAGCTTATGCTTCAATGGCCGCATCAGCAGATAAGGGAGCTGTAAGACTGATATAATTAGTGTCTGTCCACAAAGTGCCATTTACTGTGTTACGCTTGCAACTGGCACTATCTGAACAGACACACATATTGTAAAAATTTTTGCGAGCTTATAGGCGAGCACTAATTATAATATCTTGTAACCAGAAAAAGGAGAGCAGGTTTTTTTATTACTATTTTTTTTCTAAACGTAACCATAAACGTTATGGAACCACAATCACAATTACTGATGAAGGAAAAACCCACTGAAACAACAAGAATGAGCGGATCAGAAGCAGTAATGCAATCTCTGCTCAGAGAAGGTACTTCCATTATTTTCGGATACCCGGGAGGGGCCATCATGCCCATATATGATGCTCTCCACAATCACCAGGAAGAACTCCACCATGTGCTGACCCGACATGAACAAGGAGCGCTTCATGCGGCCGAAGGGTATGCGAAAAGTAACAGGGAAAGTTGGTGTATGCTTTGCCACCTCAGGCCCGGGAGCAACCAACACCGTTACGGGCCTGGCCAATGCAATGATGGACTCTACGCCCATAGTCCTAATCACCGGACAGGTTGTTTCATCACTTCTTGGAACGGATGCTTTTCAGGAAACAGACGTAGTGGGTGTTACCCAGCCTGTTACAAAATGGAACTATCAGGTACGAAGGGCTGAAGACATTCCTGCTGCCATTGCAAGAGCATTTTATATTGCCCGATCCGGACGACCCGGCCCTGTTGTTATAGATATTACAAAAGATGCACAGGTCAACGAGCTGGATTTTAATTACGAACCGGTAAAAAGCATACGAAGCTACAAGCCCGAAAGCCCTATCGATTTTCATCAAATTGAGGAAGCTGCCAGGCTTATAAATCTGTCAAAAAAACCATTGGCATTGGTTGGGCAGGGAGTAATTATGGGAAATGCCGAGAAGGAACTGCTCGACTTTATTGAAAAATCCGGCGTACCTGCAGCCTGGACTTTACTCGGGTTATCGGCTATGCCTTCCGATCATCCGCTCAATGTCGGAATGCTCGGTATGCATGGGAACTATGGTCCAAATGTTAAAACCAATGAAGCTGACCTTATTATTGCAATTGGAATGCGATTCGATGATCGTGTTACCGGTGACCTCTCAAAGTATGCAACCAATGCCAAAGTAATTCATCTGGAAATTGATCCGGCTGAAATAAACAAAAATGTGCATGCCGATGTTCCTATTCTCGGAAATGTAAAAAAGACACTTCCTATTCTAACTGATAAAATAACCAAAAACGAACACAACGAGTGGTTGAAGGAGTTTAAAGCTTGTGAACGTATTGAGCACGACCGAATTATTGAAAAAGAAATACATCCTTTAGATAAGGGCATGACCATGGGCGAAGTTATTTCAAAAGTATCAGCAGCCTTTAATGACGATGCTATTATGGTTACCGATGTTGGTCAGCACCAAATGATGGGGGCCCGATATTTCAAGTTCAAACAAACCAGAAGTGTCGTTACTTCAGGTGGTTTGGGAACAATGGGATTTGGGGTTCCTGCAGCCATGGGAGCAAAGCTCGGAAGACCTGACCGCCAGGTCTGTGTTTTTGTAGGCGACGGAGGATTTCAGATGACCATACAGGAACTGGGCACCATCTTCCAGACCCGAATACCGGTTAAGATCGTGTTGCTCAACAATAACTTTCTGGGAATGGTACGTCAGTGGCAGGAGCTGTTCTTCGATAAAAGATATGCTTCAACCGAATTGATCAACCCTGACTTTCAGACTATTGCCAAAGGCTATTTTGTGCCATCGTTAAGAATCACAGAACGTGACAACCTTGATGATGCCATTAAACAGATGGTCGACGCAGAAGGTCCGTTCCTGTTAGAGGTTGTTGTTGAAAAAGAAGGGAATGTTTTCCCAATGGTTCCTGCCGGTGCTTCTGTTTCAGACATCAGACTCGAATAAACGGACGGCTTATTTAAAACCGGTAATGGTGTACAAGGCTTGATACAGGAACTTTAATGAATAAATCGAGAATGAGACAGGGGTTATGACAACAAAAAAATGTATAAATTTTCCCATGCGATTTCCATCAGGCCGATAACTCAAGTCAATTTTATACTGATGAGTTTTAATTCGATAAAACTAAACAAAATGACAATACCCTTAAAAGAAGAGTTTACACTCTCCATATATTCAGAAAACCATGTGGGGCTGCTCAATCAGATCACAACCGTTTTTACCCGACGCCACATAAATATTGAGAGCCTTACCACATCGGAATCGGCTATATCCGGTATTCATAAATTCACGGTTGTCGTTTTTGCAACAGCCGACAATATTGAAAAGCTTGCCAAACAAATAGAGAAACGTATCGATGTATTGAAAGTTTTTGTTTTCCGTGCAGACGAAATAATACATCAGGAGATAGCCCTTTACAAAGTATCGACCGGATCGCTTCTTGGCGGAAACGAAATTGAAATGTTAGTGCGTCAATATGGGGCACGCATACTTGAAATCACACCTGAGTATACGGTTATTGAAAAGACCGGACATAAAAATGAAACCCAGGAACTGTTCGAAAAACTCGAACCTTACGGTGTTTCACAGTTTGTTCGTTCAGGCCGTATCGCGATCACCAAAAACAAAAAAGAACTTCTTGAGACATATCTGAAGAAGTTAGAGACCGATGAAGTTCAATTAAACTAACACAGAAACAACATTTTTATCATGGCAAAAATCAACTTTGGAGGAACCGAAGAAAATGTGGTAACCCGCGAAGAGTTCCCTTTATCAAAAGCACAGGAAGTTTTAAAAGACGAAACCATCGCCGTTATCGGTTATGGTGTCCAGGGACCCGGCCAGGCCTTAAACCTGAAAGACAATGGCTTTAATGTTATTGTTGGCCAGCGTAAAGACTCAAAAAGTTGGGATAAGGCAGTCAATGACGGCTGGGAACCCGGTAAAACGCTTTTCCCCATCGAAGAAGCCCTGGAAAAAGGAACCATTATCCAGTATCTTCTTTCGGATGCCGGTCAAATTGCCGTATGGCCTACCGTGAAGAAACACCTGAAGCCCGGAAATGCACTCTACTTTTCACATGGGTTTGGAATTACCTATAAAGAGCGCACCGGCATCATCCCTCCAGAAGACGTTGACGTTATACTGGTTGCACCAAAAGGGTCGGGAACAAGCCTTCGTCGTATGTTCCTTGAAGGCAGGGGACTGAATTCCAGTTATGCCATTTTTCAGGATGCTACCGGTAAGGCCTTCGATCGCGTTGTTGCCCTGGGAATTGGTGTCGGTAGCGGATACCTGTTTGAAACAACATTTCAGAAAGAAGTATTCAGCGACCTTACAGGCGAACGTGGCACGCTTATGGGAGCCATTCAGGGCATTTTTGCTGCCCAGTACGATGTGCTTCGTGCCAACGGTCACTCTCCGTCAGAAGCCTTCAACGAAACCGTTGAAGAACTCACTCAGAGTTTGATGCCTCTGGTGGCTGAAAACGGAATGGACTGGATGTATGCCAACTGTTCTACCACAGCACAACGCGGTGCGCTCGACTGGTGGAAAAAATTCCGCGATGCCACAATGCCGGTTTTCAAGGAACTTTACGGAGAGGTTGCCAAAGGTATCGAGGCACAACGTTCTATTGATGCAAACAGCCAGAGCGATTATCGCATCAAACTCGAAGAAGAATTGAAAGAACTTCGCGAATCTGAAATGTGGAAAGCCGGGGCTGTAGTACGCACACTTCGCCCCGAAAATCAGAAGAAGTAATCTGATAAAACAAAAGTAATTACCGGACAACCGTTTAAATTAATACGCATTCGTTGTCCGGTAATTTAGCCCGATTAATTCTATGCAAAACAAACCGGAAAAATCCGGACTGAAAAACCATAGCACTATGAGCAACAAAGTCTATATTTTCGACACCACACTGCGGGATGGCGAACAAGTCCCGGGTTGCCAGCTGAATACCATCGAAAAAATCGAAGTGGCCAAGCAGCTGGAAAAACTCGGCGTGGATATTATCGAGGCCGGATTTCCGGTCTCCAGTCCGGGTGACTTCAATTCGGTGGTCGAAATATCCAAAGCCGTAAGTAACCCTGTTATTTGTGCTCTTACCAGAGCCGTTAAAAAAGACATTGAAGTAGCCGCCGACGCCCTGAAATATGCTAAAAAAGGGCGTATTCACACAGGCATTGGCACCTCGTTCTACCATATTAATTACAAACTGAAGTCGAATCCTGAAGAAATCATAAAAAGAGGCGTCGAAGCAGTAAAATATGCACGTAATTTTATTGACGACGTTGAGTTTTATGCAGAAGATGCCGGACGTACCGATAATGAATATCTGGCCCGAGTGGTGGAAGCTGTGATTGCTGCCGGAGCAACGGTGGTTAATATCCCCGACACAACTGGATATTGCCTGCCACAGGAATACGGCGAAAAAATCGCCTACCTGATGAATAATGTTCCAAACATTGACAAGGCAATTATTTCAACTCATTGTCATAACGACCTCGGCATGGCTACGGCCAATTCTATCACAGGAATTTTGAATGGCGCCCGCCAGGTAGAGGTTACCGTTAACGGAATTGGTGAGCGTGCCGGTAACACTTCTCTCGAAGAAGTGGCCATGGCCATTAAAAGCCATAAAGACCTTGACCTTGAGACCGGCATCAACAGCAAAGAAATAATAAAAAGCAGCCGTCTGGTATCGACCCTGATGCGCATGCCTGTTCAGCCCAATAAAGCCATAGTCGGGCGAAATGCGTTTGCACATTCTTCAGGAATACATCAGGACGGTGTTCTTAAGAACCGCGAAAACTACGAAATCATTGACCCGGCCGAAGTAGGTGTCAAAGAATCATCAATTGTACTGACTGCCCGAAGCGGACGTGCAGCACTGAAACACAGGCTCCAGGTTTTGGGATACGATTTCGAACCTCAGGAACTTGATGAAGTATATCAACGTTTCCTCGAACTGGCCGACAAGAAGAAGGACATCACCGACGAAGATTTACAGATACTCGCCGGAAGAGAACAAAATAAGGAAAATAAACCGCTTCAACTGGAACTTCTGCAGGTGATTTGTGGTAAGTCGACAATTCCGACAGCTACAGTGCAGGTGAGTTTCAATGGTGATGTATTTACAGAAACAGCCTCGGGCAACGGCCCCATCGATGCAGCTTTCACAGCAGTAAAGGCGCTAATCAAACGCCGTGTGCGCCTCGAAGAGTTTCTTATTCAGGCAATTACCCGTGGCAGCGACGACCTCGGAAAAGTTCATGTTCAGGTTGAGCACAAAGGTCAGACCTATTATGGCTTTGCAGCTCATACCGACATCATTACCGCATCGGTAGAAGCATTCCTCGATGCCGTCGGGAAAATTGCATAGATGCATTCTGGTGCAGTATACAATGCAGAAGAGAATAATTTAGTAACCTTTAAAAACGATAATACCTTGGCAGGAAAAACTTTATTTGAAAAAATATGGGACAAGCATGTGGTAACAAAAGTTGATGGTGGTCCAGGTGTGCTTTACATCGACCGTCACTTTGTTCATGAAGTGACCAGTCCCCAGGCTTTTGCAGGTTTAAGGAACCGTGGCATAAAAGTCCGTCGACCCGAAAAAACAGTAGCAACCGCCGACCATAACATTCCAACCCTTGGACAGGATCAGCCCATCCGCGATGAATTGAGCCGTTTTCAGGTCAATAAACTGGCTGAAAACTGCCGGGAGTTCGGAGTTTCTCTCTTCGGGCTCAACCATCCATGGAATGGCATTGTTCATGTTATAGGGCCCGAACTGGGTATTACCAGGCCAGGCATGACTATTGTCTGCGGCGACAGTCATACCTCTACCCACGGTGCTTTTGGAAGTATTGCTTTTGGTATTGGCACCAGCGAAGTAGAAATGGTGCTGGCCACTCAAACATTACTCCAGAACAAGCCCAAAACCATGCGCATAAACATTGAAGGCGATCTGGGAAAAGGAGTAATGTCAAAAGACATTGTGCTATATATTATCTCACAAATTGGTACAGGTGGCGCAACCGGTTACTTTGTAGAGTTTGCCGGGTCGGCCATTCGGAGTCTTTCCATGGAAGCACGAATGACCATCTGTAACATGAGTATAGAAATGGGCGCACGCGGAGGCATGATCGCCCCGGATGAAACCACTTTTGAGTACGTTAAGGGACGTGAGTTTGCACCCAAAGGCACCGAGTGGGACAAAGCCGTTGAAGAGTGGCGGCAGTTGCCATCAGACCCCGATGCAGAATTTGATAAAGAGCTGACTTTCGATGCTGCCGATATTGAGCCGATGATCACTTATGGCACCAACCCCGGAATGGGAATTGGCATTAGTAAGCGTATCCCCAAAATGGAAGAAATTGAAAAATCGACTCAGGCTACATTTAAAAAGTCGATGCAATATATGGACTTTCAGCCTGGCGATTCGATGATAGGAAAGAAGGTCGATTATGTTTTCCTGGGTAGCTGTACAAACGGACGGATAGAAGACCTGAGAGCATTTGCATCCTTTGTCAAAGGAAAGAAAAAGGCAGAAAATGTGACCGTCTGGATCGTTCCGGGAAGTCATCAGGTTGAAGCTCAAGCCGAAAAAGAAGGAATCCGTCAAATTCTGGAAGAGGCAGGATTTGAAATGCGTCAGCCCGGATGTTCAGCATGCCTGGCCATGAACGACGACAAAATACCTGAAGGCAACTATGCTGTCTCCACTTCCAACAGGAACTTTGAAGGCCGTCAGGGGCCAGGCGCCAGAACCATGCTTGCCAGTCCCATAACGGCAGCGGCTGCAGCCATTACAGGAAAAATAACCGACCCGCGTGACTTTCTTTAACATCAGTAAAATAAAATCAGTTCTAAACTGGTATTCTGGAAAAACACTAAGTAAATAGTGCGTGTCTATAAACTCGCAAAAAATTTTTACAATATCTGTGTCTGTTCAGAAAATGTCATTTACAAGCATATCACAATAAATGGCACTTTAAGGACAGACACTAAGTAATAAACTAATTCGTAAAAAAATGCCAATAGATAAATTCGTAAAACTGCAATCTACCTGTGTTCCGCTGCCCATTGAGAATGTAGATACAGATCAGATAATTCCCGCCAGATTCCTTAAAGCCACAACGCGCGAAGGTTTCGGGGACAATCTGTTTGCCGATTGGCGGTACGATAAATCAGGTAAACCAAGAGAAGATTTTGTATTGAACGACCCAAAATATTCCGGAAAGGTATTGGTGGCCGGACAAAACTTTGGTAGCGGGTCAAGCCGTGAGCACGCGGCCTGGGCGCTGGCAGGTTATGGGTTCAAAGCAGTTGTTTCCAGCTTTTTTGCCGATATCTTTAAGAATAACTCACTCAACAACGGGTTATTACCGGTTCAGGTTTCGAAAGAATTTCTTGAAACACTTTTTAATGCCATCGAAAAGGATCCTGCCACAAAAGTGGAAATTGACCTTGAAAATCAAAAAATCACGATTCTCCCCGATGGCCCGTCTGAGTCGTTCGACATCAATCCCTATAAGAAAAAATGCTTGCTTAACGGGTTTGATGATATCGATTATCTTTTAAACATCAGCGACCATATTGAAGCCTGGGAGAAAGAGCACGCCTGACCCGAACCCATGATTCCAGGCACATGAGTATGAACCTGTGAGGCTGCCCGGAAAATTTTTTCCGGCATCCTCCAACCAACAAAAGCCGATGAAAACCATAGAATTGATGGATACCACCCTGCGGGATGGTGAGCAAACAACGGGCGTATCATTCAACGATGCCGAAAAACTGGCCATCGCCCGTTTGTTACTGGAAGAGGTGAAGGTTAACCGCATCGAGGTGGCCTCGGCGAGGGTCTCCGACGGTGAACTAAAAGCTGTAAAACGATTAACCAAATGGGCCGAAAAACACAATTGCCTTGAATGCATAGAAGTACTGGGCTTCGTTGACGGAACAACTTCCCTCG
The DNA here is from genome assembly GCF_000250735.1 of Anaerophaga thermohalophila str. Valhall. GTDB lineage: Bacteria > Bacteroidota > Bacteroidia > Bacteroidales > Marinilabiliaceae > Anaerophaga > Anaerophaga thermohalophila_A. Next base: position 2,595 of record NZ_AHZV01000297.1, on the reverse strand, counting down.
ACTGGATTGAAGAGGCCGGCGGTAAAGTACTAAATTTATTGACCAAAGGTTCGCTGAGACACCTTACCGGTCAATTGCGAAAAACCAAAGAAGAACATCTGGCCGACATAAAAAAGGTTATCGCTGAGGCCGAAAAGAGGGATATCAAAGTAAATGTTTACCTCGAAGACTGGTCTAACGGCATGCTGAATTCCCCTGATTATGTCGAATTTATGGTTGATGGAATTTCGCGGACATCTGTTTGCCGGATCATGTTACCCGATACCCTCGGCATTTTAAATCCCGATCAAACCTTTGAGTTTTGCCGGGCAATGACCCAAAAATTCCCGGAGACTCATTTCGACTATCATGCCCATAATGATTACGATCTCTCCGTAGCCAATGTCTATTATGCCATTAAAGCCGGGGTAAAAGGCATTCACACCACCGTAAACGGCCTTGGTGAAAGAGCAGGTAATGCGCCGCTGGCAAGCATAATCGGTGTAATGAACGACCACCTGAAGGTAGAAAACACAATTGATGAGAGCAAACTCACCAAAATCTCGCGGATGGTCGAAACATTCTCCGGTGTTCGGATACCGGCCAACAAACCGCTTACGGGCGAAAATGTCTTTACACAATGCAGTGGTGTCCATGCCGACGGCGACAACAAAGACAATCTTTACTTCAATACTCTGATGCCCGAAAGGTTCGGCCGGGTAAGACGTTACGCTCTGGGCAAAACATCGGGGAAAGCCAACATTAAGAAAAACCTCGAAGACCTTGGCATTGAACTGGGACCGGAGGACATGAAAAAAGTTACAAAAAGGGTTATCGAACTTGGCGATAAAAAGGAAAACGTTACACCCGAGGACCTTCCTTATATAATTTCGGATGTTCTGAAAACCGAACGCGTCGATAATCGGATCAAGCTTAAAAACTATCATCTTGCCATCGTGCAGGGTCTGAAACCGGTTGCTACGGTCAGCCTGCAGATTAATAAAGATGTGTTCAATGAAACCTCTGTCGGAGACGGACAGTATGATGCGTTTATGAAAGCACTGTGGCGCATTTACGACAAATTGGGGAAAGAACATCCTGTACTGACCGACTACTGGGTCTCCATTCCACCGGGGGGAAAAACAGATGCACTGGTAGAAACCGTCATTACCTGGGATTACAAAAATCAGGAGTTCAAAACAAGAGGGCTTGATGCCGACCAGACAGAGGCAGCCATTAAAGCCACCATGAAAATGCTTAATATTATCGAAAACAAAGAAAACGGAGTAGTCATTAACGGAAAATCTTAAATAATCACATGAAGTTAAACATTGCTGTACTGCCCGGCGACGGTATCGGGCCCGAGATTGTTGAACAAGCCAGGAAAGCCCTGGATGCTGTTTTTACTAAAAAAGGTCATGAGGCTGTTTACACAGAGGCGCTCGTCGGTGCAATTGCCATCGACAAAACCGGAAATCCATATCCCGATGAAACACATGAATTGTGTATGAACTCGGATGCCGTTCTTTTCGGAGCCATAGGCGATCCCAAATATGACAATGACCCCAAAGCAAAAGTCAGACCGGAACAAGGCCTTCTGTCCATGCGAAAAAAACTCGGCCTCTATGCCAACATCCGTCCGGTAGCTACCTTTCCTTCTCTTCTTCATAAATCGCCATTGCGTGCCGACCTGGTAGAAGGAGCCGACTTCGTAGCTATACGCGAACTGACGGGCGGCATATACTTCGGTCGGCCCCAGGGGCGTTCCGAAGACGGAAGAACCGCTTACGACACCAATGTATACTCCGTGGAAGAAATTGAAAGAATAACACGTTTGGCCTTTGACTTTGCCATGAAACGTCGAAAAAAGCTTACAGTGGTAGACAAAGCCAATGTGCTGGCAACATCAAGACTTTGGCGTGAAACCGTACAGACCATTGCACCCGACTACCCGGAAGTAGAGGTCGAATATATGTTTGTTGACAATGCGGCGATGCAAATAATTCAATGGCCAAAGCGCTTTGATGTGATGGTGACCGAAAATATGTTCGGGGACATTCTCACCGATGAAGCCAGTGTTATCACCGGTTCGCTTGGTCTTTTGCCCTCGGCTTCAATCGGACTACACACCTCGGTTTTTGAACCCATTCATGGTTCATATCCACAGGCTGCAGGTAAAAATATTGCCAATCCGCTGGCTACAATCCTGTCTGCCGCGCTCATGCTTGAATCCGCTTTCAACCTGAAGGAAGAAGCAACTATGATCAGGAAAGCAGTGGATGCCTCATTGGAACAGGGAAAAGTAACCGAGGACATTGATAAAACCAACCCGTTATCTACATCGGCAGTAGGCGACTGGATTGCCGATTACATTTCGGCCATGTAAAGGTTTCTTAATGATATTTCTGTTCTCCCAGCACAAGCCGGTTTCATTAGTAACCGGCTTTTTTGTATAAATGAATGTGGTATAAAAAGGCATATTCTTGTCAAAATCAAGGCATTCTAAATTTTTATACCGGCGTTAACTCATTGTTAATGAGAATGCAAAAATTTAAAACAACAAAAAGTTTGGCAACAAAGATGCTTTTTAGCCTGCTTTATTCATAAGTTTTCGTC
>NZ_AHZV01000298.1 GCF_000250735.1 Anaerophaga thermohalophila str. Valhall | reverse complement strand
GGTTGCACCACAGATGACACAGATTTTTTAAATGATTAATTACCAATAGAGGCTAAGGTTAAGGTTGAGGCTAAGGTTGAGCAATCAGCAACAAGAAACCCGCAACCCGAAACCAACAACCCTAACAACCAGCACCCAGCACCCAGCAACCAGCACGTCTAACAACACTAACAACCTAACAATACTAACAATGCTAACAACACTAACAACCCGTGCCTATCCAGGCTGAGATTGAGACTAAGGTTCAGCAACCCGCAACCCGCAACCCGCAACCCGCAACCCGCAACCAGCAACTCCAAACACCAAAAGAATGCGCTTAACATCTCACGAAATAAAAGCGATCAAAACAATTACCAATAAAATTTTTGGAGGACAGGCTACTGTGTCTCTTTTCGGATCCAGAGTTGACGACATGAAAAAAGGGGGTGATATCGATCTTCTGATCAAATGTCCTGATAAAAATAAATATACAATTGAGAATAAAGTCCGGTTTCTTGCAGAGTTAAAACAAGAGATAGGAGACCAGAAAATTGATGTGGTCTTTGACAATCAAATTACCCGGCAAAAAAAATTTTTCTATAATTCAATAACAAGAAATAAAATTCTTCTGAAGTGAATCCCGGAAACAAGGAAGATAAGGCTGATAAACTACACGAAGCAAAAAAACTTTGTGAAGTCCATTGCGAAAGGATGAATTTTGCTCATGGAAAGCTAAAACATTATTTTCCTTTAAGTAAAGAAATTTATTTGCAGATGCCACCGGAACATCTTAGCTATTTCGATCAGTTAATTTTTAGGTTTTCCAAACTTCAGGATAGTATGGGACACAAACTGTTCCCGGCCATTTTAGATAATCTGGAAGAAGATTTCAGAAGTCTTTCTTTTATTGACATCCTTGGGAAATTAGAAGCGCTTAATTTTCTGGACAATAAAAATATATGGATACAATTACGTGAAACCAGAAATATTGTAACTCATGAATATCCTTTTGTTACTGAAGAGGTAATTGAGGGGTTGAACCTGTTAAATGAGCACTGCCGGGTTCTGACAACCACATGGGAAAGGATTAAGGAAAAGATTGACGCTAAATTTT
>NZ_AHZV01000299.1 GCF_000250735.1 Anaerophaga thermohalophila str. Valhall | reverse complement strand
GGCAATCCTTGCCCATGCTCGTTTCATCTTAAATCTTATATCTAAAAATCTATTAATCTATAATGGCAATCCTTTTCTTTTGTCATGCTCGTTTCACGAAAACTGCTTAATCTTTTGTGTTATATACAATAATTCTTCCTCTGTCAGCTCTGTATGCATAGGCAACGAAAGCACTTCACTGCAGATCATTTCAGCTACCGGAAGCGACATCCCGTTGCGGCAATAAGGAGCAAAGACAGGCTGCCGGTGCAATGGCAATGGGTAGTAGATCATTGAAGGAATGCCATTCTCATTCAGGTATTTCTTCAGCTTATCTCTCTGGCCGCCGGGCACTCTCACGGTAAACTGATTAAAAGTGTGATCGACCCCTCTCCCCTGCCCGGGAAGACGCAAAAACGGGACATCCTTCAACGCCTCAAAATAGATTGCTGCTGCCCGGCGCCTCCTGTCAATAAAATCGTCAAGATGCCCCAGCTTTGCATTCAAAACAGCCGCCTGAAGGGTGTCAAGCCTGGAATTCAAACCGACACGTTCGTTAAAATATTTCTTTCGGGCACCATGGTTAACTATCATCCTGAGTTTTTCAGCAATGTCGTCATCGTTTGTAAAACAGGCCCCTCCATCGCCATAACAACCCAGGTTTTTAGTCGGGAAAAACGAAGTACACCCAATGTGGCCAATGGTTCCAAGTTTCATCTTGTTACCGTCCATAGAAAAATGGGCGCCAAGGCTTTGAGCAGCATCTTCAATGACAAACAGATCATTTTCCCATGCAATCTGCATAATGTCGTTCATGGCACTTCCCTGTCCAAACAAATGAACCGGAATAATTGCCTTTGTTCGTTCCGAAATGGCATCTCGCACAGAAGCAGGATCAATATTGTAAGTTGCGGGATCAACATCAACCAAAACCGGTTTCAGACCGAGCAGAGCAACCGCCTCAACCGAAGCAATGAATGAAAACGTGGAAGAAATAACCTCATCTCCCGGCTGCAGGTCAAGTGCCATCAGCGCTGCCTGAAGAGCATCCGTTCCGTTACCGCAGGGGATCACATGTTTCACATCAAGATAACGTTCCAACTCCCCCGAAAAAACATGAACTTCGGGTCCGTTAATATATTGTCCTCCGCCCACAACTTTTTCCATAGCCGGCTCAATATCCTTCTTAAGCCTATGATACTGACCGACAAGGTCAACCATCTGTATGTTTAGGGTATTCGACATTAATATTTAAATTTTAGCTGATTATCAGAACCCGTAATTCACACCAAATGAACCCGAGAAACCTCCGTCGCGATAGAACGGGGGAATATATTTTTCGGTATCAACACCTTCAAAATTATTATATCCGATTCCAAAATACACATAACCATCGTTGATGACCTGCCACGTGCCTTTCAAAGATATTTTATCCATTTTCAGTCGGACTTCATTCATGAAAGGCAGGCCCCACCGCGGTTCCTCCTGATTAATCTCCGGATGGCCGGCTTCCTCTCCATTGATCAGAATAGATTGATAATCCTTACCTTTCCGGGCATGAGAATAAGACAACTGTAAATTCACGCCGCGAAGAGGATGGTAGCCGACTTCAAAAAACCATTCGTCGCTGTTGTCTCTCATATAATGCCCCATATTGTAACCATTACTTTCCCAGGTAGTTGTTGGTATTTTATGCTGATACACCATCGGGTTGGTGCGTGTATATTCCGCCGTAAAAGACATACCTGATGGTACACCAGATATCCTCACACCAGCCTTTGCACTTATATAATTGGAATGCTGTTCTTTATCAAACATCCTGTTTACAGATATCTCATCCACAAAGATGGTGGAATAGAGGTGAAAATGTTTCAACTGCCGGCTGCTGATGTCAAAAAACATTTGTGCATTTTGTCCTACTTCATTGGATGCACCGTTATAGGTATGATCCACCGATTTGTAAAAAAGAAAAGGTACCAGATAAGCCGGATTTACACGGGTATCGGCATAAACAATGCTATTTCCGGCGGAAACATACAATCGTGGAACAGGGCGAACAGTCAAAAAATTGGCAGCCAAATATTTATCGGCAAAAACTTCACGTGTTCCGTCATAATATCGGAAAGAACGAACACTGTCGACAACTTCCGAAACCAGCCAGCCGTGTATGTATCTCAGCTCAAACCATGGAACGGGATTGATCTTCAAAGAAATAAAGGCATGCGAAGGGACGTTGCCTGAAAAAATGTTGGCACCGTTGTAGCCATGCCCCCAGGTAAAATGGTCTTTGTGCAGCCCTATTTGACCCCAGTCCCACGACCAGGTCAGGCCTCCACGTGCTTCGCTGAAATCACGGGCTTCATCATCGCTCTTATATACCGCACCTCTTTTTTGTATTAAGAAAGACCTTCCCCCTATTACCTTCGACTCGTGATTGTCGCGTAAACTTCCATAAAATCCAAAATGCTGCCCAACAGAGCCATGTATCTCTCCCCCATTGTAGCGATAGTAACCGGCCGCTCCATCCGACAAAAAGACACCTGCTCCTAAAACAGGATTGACCGTTAAACTAAACAGTGAATCGCTGTAATAAAAAAGGTCGAAACGCTTGTTGGTTAATTCTTCAGAAGGCAATTCCCTGCCAAAATCGCGAAGATAGAAATCAACCTCTCTGCGCTGGCGACGAGTAATATCTTCATTCTTTTCTGCTTCTGCCAGGAAACCAGTAATTTCCAACCGGCTATAAGGTTTTGCAATCGTATTAACATCAATAATCCCCTCATTGGCAAGTTCATCTATAAAATCATAAATCCCTTGATTATCAACATGCACAGGTACATGTTGTCCTTGCAATAAAAAACCCTGCCCCGATAACACCATAGCAAAGAAAACAAATCGGAAAACTGTACGCTTTTTACAATAATTTTTGTTCATTCAAAAGATCATTAAATTATCAGATTTTGCTTACTCTTTACCCCTTAACACTTCCAACGTTGAAGTCCACCGGGATACTAAAGTTTCATCGGACATACTAAACGTTATTATTTGTAAAGACCTTCAACATTCTGTTTCCTACCACATCAAGCGTGGCATACCTCTGATACCATTCAATAGATTTTTTCGCAATTTCTTTCATTTTTTTCGGGACTTGCCAGTAATCCTGCAATGGTTTCCTCCAGGTCTTCGGGATCGCAGCTCACCACAGGTAAATCGGGATAACTCTTGCGGGCCCAGTTCTCGATGCGACAAATAACCACGCAACCCCTCGAAAGACCTTCTACCGAGAGTAATCCGAAAGTATGTGTAAACTGATCGATAAGAATATGCGCTTTTTCAAGGTTTTTCAACACCTCCTGATTAGGCATTCGTCTTGATATATAATCAATTTCATATTTACCCCCAAGCTTAGAAATTGCCGCTTCCACATATTTGGTACCTTTAAGCTCGCGGTGAGAAGGGAAATGCATGATCCGAACGGGTGAAGAATCATCAAACTTTTCAAGCGAAACAGGATTGGCGGGTGGATCGGTCATGAGCCACATAGGATATGCCTTTTCATGACTTTTGAGATAGCCGGATGTACTGGGCCTTGAAAAAATAAAATCTGCATGTTTTTCAAACTTACGGATTCGGGCTTTCTTCTTTTCCGGCCGGTCACACAGACAAAATCTCTGCTTTTTTATATCGGTACAATACCAGCAAAAACTGTATTTCATGGTATTCAGCTCGTCGTACGGATCCTTTTCGGCACAGCCCGGAAAGAAAAAGGCAACTCTCTTACCGAAAAATTTCAATATGGCCAGATCGTTATGATTCCGGAAAAAAGTGACGGGAGAAATAAAATAGAACAGATCGTAACGAAAAAGAACAGATAAAAGAAAGAAAAATCTGATCAGGGCATTAACAGGATGTAATACAAACCGGTTGTTGATCAGCTTGATGACCCCCTTCCTTTTTAATGAACGAAACTGAAGAACCAGCTTATCGGTTGAATAACCGAATTCATGCTTCTCGTAGGAATAGCTCCGGGCATGAACGCCCACTTTACGCAACGAGCGGGCAATGTAATGGGCATTACCGGCAGTATTACCCGGGCCGACAAATACTCTGGGGTTTTTCTCTTGTTTCACTTTGTTCATTTATATCTTAATTTCCAAAAATTCTGAGCCACCATTCAAAACTCAAAAGTGACCATATCAACAGCCGGTTGTTTTTTTGTCCTTTCATGTGTTCTTCCATCAGGCGATGCGCTACATCAAAATCGATAAATTCGTAGATTCGTGCCTCTTTGTTGTACAACAATCTTCTGATATAATTGAGGCTTTCTCCTTTAAACCAGCTGGCATCAGGAGCCGAAAAGCCCTGTTTATGGCCGTTGCAATAATCGGCAGGCACATATTTTTGCAACATTTTCCGCAACAGAAGTTTTCCATCGGTCGACAGCGATTTCACCTGTTTTTTCCCTGTCAGGTCGTTCTCATTGATATGCACCATATTCTGCCAATCGCGAAGTTTCAGTTCCACAGGAACCTGCATGGCAAAATCCACCAGATCATTGTCCAGAAACGGCAAACGGGTTTCGAGGCCATGGGCCATACTTAGCTTGTCCTCCACCAATAGCAGGCCGTGGAGAAACGTTTTACTTTCAAAATAAAGTGAGTTATTAATATATGTCTGCGGTGACCGGTCACTAACATTGGCCTGACCATTGGTCAGTAATGACCGAAAAACACTCGCAGGTCGCTCAAAATCAATCATTTTCCTGACAGCCGGGGTAAAAAAGATTTCTCTCAGATCGTCGGGTACCAACCGTTGCCAGTATCTGAAATAACTGTCGGCGAAACCATTGTGGTATCCATTCCGGGAATTGTGATAATAGCGCCAGGGATACCCGGCAAACAGCTCATCGCCCCCTGCACCCGACAGGCAGACTTTAACAAATCGTCCGGCCAACCGTGATATATAAAAGTTTGGATAAGACTGCCCCACCCGAAGGTCTTCGAGATGAGTGGTCAGAGCCGGCATGACCCGTTCCATATCGCCGGCTTTCAGCACTATTTCATAATGCTCGGTTTTATAGAGATTCGACAAATACTCCGAGCGTCCACGCTCATCAAAATTAATCTCCATGCCTGAAGCGGAAGAAAGATCGAAACCGGCAGTAAAAGATTTCAGATTTTTAAACTGCCTGGAGGCCACACAAGTGATTCCGCCACTATCCATACCCCCACTCAAATAGGCGCCTACCTCCACGTCGGAGACAAGTTGTCTGGCTACCGCTTCTTCAAACAACCTTTGCAACTCATTTTCAGCCTCAACGGCATCCATAGAAACCGGTCGAAAGGCAAAATCCCAGTAACAATATTCGTTTATTTCTGAAGTACCGGGCTGCACCTCAAGGTAATGTCCGGCAGGTAGAAGTTTCACCCCTTCAAACAAAGTGAGGTCGCTTAAGATATTTTGAAAGGAAAAATATTCAATAAGTGCATCTTTGGACACTTTAAACCGGAATCCGGGATGCTGTTGCAGAGACTTTATTTCGGAGGCAAACAGAAAAGAATTCTCTGTCTGCATATAGTAAAGCGGCTTAATGCCGTAACGATCGCGGGCAAGAATCAACTTTTTCTCATCATTAAACCAGGCGGCAAAGGCAAACATGCCATTAAATTTCTCAATGGCTTTGGTTCCCCAAAAATGAAGTGCATTTACAACTACCTCGGTATCGGAACTGCCACGAAAAATATATCCGTTCTCCTCCAGAACAGCACGTATTTCCCGGAAATTATAGACTTCGCCGTTGTAGGTTAACACTACCCTGCCGTCTGCCGAAGCCATGGGTTGACTCCCTGTCCCGGTCAGGTCTAAAATGGCCAGCCTCCGATGTCCAAGGGCAACGGCCCCTAAGGAGACAACATCTTCTCCGTCAGGTCCGCGGTGAGACAGCACCTTTGTCATCTGCCTGCAAATTTCCTCATTGGCACTGGTTCCATTTTGGGTTAATATTCCGGTTATTCCACACATTTTCTCAATTGTTTAAACGGGTAAAGGACAGGACATGGTCAATTTTTACGAACATTGGCATCAAACTGCTCAATGGTTTCTACCATAAACCGGGTCACATCAATATGGTCCTCCAGTATTTTCATTGACTGACGGGCAGCATTACTTTTAGTACCCGGGCGTCCAAGAAGAGTGGCGGCACTTTTCAATGCCATGGCCTGGTCTTTCTCGGTGGTCCCGTAATTAAGCACCAAACCGTAATTATTTTCCAGATAAAGCAGGTTCCCCAGCCTGAAATCGGACAAATAGACGGCAGGAGTTCCAAGAATAGCAGCTTCGGTAGTCATTGTAGCACCTTCTCCAACCAACACGGTGGCGAAAAACAACAGATGATGAATTTTATGCGAGGCCAGCCTTAAGCGCTGAGCCTCCAGCTCGTCCGGCAAAGGTCCCTCAGAGCTTATAAATACACGACCATACCGTTCAAGAGCTCTGACCAACTCTACTTTTCTTCGATCAGAGAAACCATGTTTTCCCCTGTCGTGAACAGCCATCCAATCAACAAACCGAACTATGGCAAATCTCTCTTCCGGCTTTATCTTCATCTCTTCCAGTATGGAAGGATCGGGTTCAAAATAGTCGGGATGCAGGTAAGCCAATTCCATTAACCCGTTGAATCTGTGATGATGGCTCCCTAAATCCATTTTGAAGCATAAGGGTGTATAAACCTTTTTACAGAAAGGATCGATGAATCGTCTGTAAATTCTGGTATTCTCCGTATCGGTAAAGGTGATGTACGGTTTTCCGGTTATCCGGGCGGCGGGACCAGAATAAATAGTACTGAAATCGACAAATAAGTCGGGCTTGAATTTTCGGGCCCGCCTATACTGCTCCCATGCAGTACCCACAAGATACCATATTTTCCCCGGAAGTGATTTACCTCCTTCACCCCTGTTCTCGTAAGGAATGCCGTAATAATGGAGCAACCCCTTCACATGTTCACGATCTCTGGCTGTCACCAGAAACCGGTGACCGCGTGATTCCATGATCCGGATAAAATTTCTGAAATAGTGAACATGTGCCGGATGCCCTATATCTAACATTATTCTCATATCCTGAAATATTTCCGGAAGAAAAATATCGTAAGTTTTTTATACCACTTATAAAACATTCTTCCCAGATTCCACAAAAACCAGTTATGAACATATATGTAACGTCCCGTCTCACGTACCATACCTCCATAAGACTTTTTATACTGACGGATGTAAAAATCCTGCCCGGGTTTGCCGCCGTTTCCCATTTCAAAGAACCGGATGCCTTCGCTCTGTAGCTCCTGAATAATGCCCCACAAAAATCCGTCGTAAAGCCATTGTTCACTATCATCGAGCATGTTGCCTTCCATCCATACCGATGCTTTGTCATCAAAAAGCAACAACCAGATTGTCGCCTTCATCTTTCCGTTAATAAACAAGCCCCTTGTTCGTAAATAAGGCATTAATGCTTTGGACTCCCTTATCGCGTACATCATTGAACGATGTGACAGGGGACGCCCTTTCGACAAGATGGTTCCGTTCAAAATATGCCATGCATCCAGAAATTCTTTATCATCTTCCAATTCTTTCACAACATGACTGACCTGCCCCATCTTTTCAATATTCTCTTTTCTGTCGGGAGACAAAGATGCCCATAATTCCCCCGATTTCCGGTTCATATCGATGGTAACGGTCAGATAAGACTCATAGTAAAACCCGGCTTCCTCGTAAACAGGCTTCAGAGAAAGTCCTAACCTGTAATTCCTGATCTCAGTATAAACAACAGCTTTGGCAGTTTGGTGAAACAAAGCATCCCACAAAGCCAGTAAAATACCGCTGTCATTTTCTTTAATTAACGGCCCTCCAAAAACAATTTGTCTCCGAGTAAAGAAAGACAACGGTGGAAAAGTATTTGTGAGATGTACCGCCATCAGGACTCCCACAAGCTCATCGTTATCAAAAGCAAAAAAGGTTAAGGGTTTCTGGTGCTTTGTGTTCTGATGTATCTCATACATGCATGGCATCTGGAAAATATTTCCATCCGGATGGTCATATACAAATTTCTCCCAGGCCCGTGTATCCACCCGACCAATATCTGTTGTAATCTTTAATGCCATACAATTCGTTATCTGATTCCCTGTGAAGGACTATTCATAACTTCGGCGTAAACCGAAAACAATCTTTTAATAATATTTCTGTTATCCAGTTCTTTAATTCGTTCTCTCCCGTTTATTCGGCCTTTATGGTTAAGGGCTTTATCAATTCCGGCGGCAATTTCGCCAGGTTCGGGGGCACATATGGCACACCCTTCCAGGTTTTTCAGCCATTTTTTCACATCCCCTGCCGGGGTTGAAACAACCGGAGTATTGCAAGCCAGTGCTTCTTTCACTACATTGGGAGACCCTTCCCATTTTGATGTCAAAAGCACCACATCAGCTGCGTTGTAGTACAAAGGCATCATCTCTGTCGGCCGGTCAAAAACCATCTTCAGTTCGCACGGGCTATGCTCTACCCGTTCCATTGCTGTTTGGGCAAGAGACACATTTTTGACTTCCCTCGCCGGATTAGCGGGCCAGAGTACAACAAAGGAAGAATTTAACCCCATCTCAAGCTCTTGCCGCGCTTCAGCTTTTGGCTTTTCACGAAAAAGCTCCATATCTACTCCGTTGGGTATGATTTTCACTTTTCTCACACCCACCTTTGCAGCCATTTCTTCACTCTTGACGATGGTGAGAGGCCAGAAAAATTTAGTAAATATCCTTACCCCCAGCCTCAACCACCAGGCTCCGAAGACATCGCTCCCCATAAGGGATACCACCAAAGGATGCGCACCAGACAACCTGGCTACCATGCCGCTTAACCCGTAATGAGCATGTACTAAATCAAATGAATGTTCGTCTACATAATGTCTTAACTTACCGATGGCCGATAGATAGGACATCAACCCTTTCCCCTCAATCCTGAAAAAATGAATCTCTGCTCCGTATCCTTTCAATACCCTGGCCTGTTCCTCAATAGCTGCGGTACATCGACCATGGCTGTTCCCACTGCATACAAACAATATTTTTCCAGTAAAACTTTCCGGTATTTCCTCCATCTTTGTTTTTCAATACTCTATCAATTTCTGCTATAAGCTGTAAATCAATTATTTATTGTTGAACAATTATTTGTCTGTAAGTGCTGATTTTCAATATTATAATTCATCTTTCATCTTATATCTAAAAATCTATTGATCTATCGATTTATGTAAATACCCACTAAATTTAAGGAAACTGAATCCGAAATGCTGAGAAGACTGGTCAGTGGCAACAAGTATTTGACCAAATGAGCAATTTTGTATATTAATGCAAAGAGTCTGTTCCAAAAATAAAATGGTTCCAATGACCTTTCACAGAATTTTACCATATTTGACAAAAAAGAAGCAACACCTATGGACACAACAGAAAAGCATCATGCAGAAATTCAACAAAAAAAGGGAAGTGGTTTTCTTGACTGGATAGAGAGAGTAGGAAATAAGCTTCCCCATCCGTTTTGGATGTTTGTTTGGATTACCATCTTCATTGTTTTCATCAGTTTCATTACCTCTTTTTTAGGTGTACAGGCCACTGACCCTTCTACAGGGGAGGTTGTAAAAGCGCAAAATCTTCTTTCAGGCGAAGGCCTTCGCCGGTTTCTTCAGGAGATGGTCACCAATTTTGCTCATTTTGCACCGCTCGGGCTTGTACTGGTAATGTTAATGGGAGTTTCAGTGGCAGAGAAAAGCGGCCTGCTGTCGCTTGTAATGCGCAACCTTACCTTTTCTGTCCCCCGAAAAATTGTATTCCCCGTAATTTTCATCATAGGTGCCTGCGGAAATATAGGTTCCGACGCCGGAGTGGTGATTGTCCCTCCCATTGCTGCACTGATTTTCAGCCAGATGGGCATACACCCGGTGGCCGGATTGATAGCCGGATATGCAGGAGCCACAGCCGGTTTTACAGCGAATTTTTTTATTGCCGGGACAGATGTCTTGCTGGCAGGAATTAGTACGGAAGTAACCAGTAAAACAGGTTTGGCCGAGGTAAGTGCCACGGCCAACTGGTATTTCATGATTGTTTCTACAGTTTTACTTGGACTGGGCGGCGCCTATGTGGTAACACGCTATACTATTCCGCGCACCAGAAATTTTAGTATGGGAGAACACAAAGAACTTGAAAAGCCGGATACTCATGCAGTGACAGATAATGAGCGCAAAGGGTTGAAAAGGGCCGGTTATGCCGCTCTCATCATCATTGCAGTTGTGGCATTGCTGACAATCCCTTCGTGGGGGCCCTTGCGAAATCAGGAGACCGGAGGAATAGTGCCGTCACCTTTTTTAAGAGGTCTGGTGCCCATCCTCTTTTTCCTGTTTGCCATACCGGGATACTTCTTCGGAAAAGCCGCAGGAACCATAAAACACCCCGACGATGTGATAAAATTTATGGGACAAGGTATGAAAGACTTGTCTGGATATATTGTGTTAATGCTGGTTGTTGCTCAGTTTATCAACCTCTTTAACTGGAGCCGACTCGATGCCATTCTGGCCATCAATGGCGCGGAGTTTTTGCAATCCACCGGACTTACCGGGCCGTTCATGTTCACTCTCTTCATGATACTGGTGGCCTTCATCAATATTTTTATTGGAAGTGGATCGGCCAAATGGGCCATATTTGCACCGGTGTTTATCCCAATGCTGGCCCAATTGGGTTTCACTCCTGCTTTTGTTCAGCTGATGTATCGTGTGGGCGACAGCATTACCAACTGCGTTAGCCCGCTCTATGTTTATTTTCCTCTTCTGATTGGATGGATTCGGCAGTATGACAAGAAAGTGGGAATCGGAACCGTGGTCTCGTTGCTCGTTCCTTATGCCATTGTATTGTTTATTATGTGGGTAGCATTACTTTTTGTATGGTATTGGCTCGATCTTCCAATAGGTGTGGGAGAAGGAATATATATGTAACAGCAGTAGATAAAAGCAACCAACAGGCAGAAGTAATAAATTTTTATACTATGCGGTGAACCTGCTCATGATCGATTCATTAAAATAATACTTTTATTTTTGTAACGTCATTCATGACCAATCGGTTGATAAAAAGATATAACCCAAAAAAAATTCTCCCTATGAAGCTAAAGTATGGAATGAACCCCTATCAGGACTACGCCGAAGTTATTGACCCGTCCGGAGTTTTTCAGCTCTTGAACGGGAATCCCAGTGTCATAAATGTTCTGGATGCACTGAATTCCTGGCAGCTTGTCAAAGATGCTGAAAAAGCACTGGGGAAAGCGGCTGCCACATCCTTCAAACACGTTACACCGTCAGGGGTGGCTCTTGCCTCAGAACTAAACGGACAAGAACAAACAGCCTATCGAACAAAACCGGATGTATCCCCATTAGCCGGAGCTTACGCCAAAGCACGCGGTGCAGACCGTCTGGCTTCTTTCGGCGATTTCATTGCACTCAGCAGCCCGGTTGATGCAGATACTGCACGTCTTATTAAATCAGAAGTGTCGGATGGGATCATTGCCCCCGGTTATTCCTCAGAGGCTCTTGATATATTAAAATCAAAGAAAAAAGGCGGTTACGTGATTTTCAGCATCGACAGGGAATATGAGCCCGACGAAATTGAAGCGAGAGAAATTTTTGGCATTACCATCCGGCAAAAACGAAATCGCCTGAATGTAACAGACGACCTTCTGAAAGATGTAAAAACCGAAACAGCTCCCTTAACACCACAAATAATGTCAGATATAAAACTGGGCATCATTACCCTGAAATTCACCCAGTCCAATTCTATCTGTGTGGTTAACAACGGCCAGGTAATCGGGATAGGTTCCGGACAACAGTCACGGATACTTTGTTCCAAACTGGCTTTGTCTAAAGCCAATATCTGGTATCAAAAAATCAGGATGGACTATTCTTTCACCAAAGAACTCAAAGAACTCAAAAGAACAGAACTCGACCAGATCATCGAACAAAAAAGAGAAGAACTGTTCGGTGAGAAAATTTTACTCAACGAACTGGACAGCACCTGCCTGCTCTCGGATGGTTTCTTCCCCCAAAAAGATAATATAGAGCTGGCCGCTAAATATGGCATAAAATACATTGCGTCGCCGGTCGGTTCAATCAGAGATGCTGAAATATTTGAGACAGCCGAAAAATATGGCATCACTTTTATCAACACAGGGGTCAGATTGTTCCATCATTGATTAGTAATCCACTTCCTGAAGAAAAACCAAATGTGCTTTAACGGATGACAAACAGAGTGTATTTGAACGTTTATAGCAAACCGATTGTTAAACTTCTAATGATAATGATAAATTATGTGGATCAGAACGCAGGACAAAAATTATTCGCGTTTGGATAAGCAAAAACATCTCGAGAAAAAATAAAGCCGCATTGGTTGGTCAGTTTGCTCCACCTTCATTTTTTCATGACAACCAAATGGTACCTGGAGTATACCCTTCAATGGAAGATGCCATAAAGCTTGCTTTGATAGAAGAAGCTATGCAAAAAAAGGAGAGCAGATTTATGATATGGAATAAATAACCTAAATAGAAGTGTCTGTCCATAAAGTGCCATTTACTGTGTTACGCTCGTCCGAAAATTATTCATTTACGAAGAGTAAACTCCGTATTTCCGGACTTCGCAAGCCTTGTAAATGACACTTTCTGAACAGACACTCAAATTGTAAAAATTTTTTGGGAGTTTATAGACACACACTAAATATATCAACATGAAATTACACACCATAAGTTTAATTAACGGCATCGTCCTGGTACTGACAGGCCTTTGGGCTTATATTGTGCCGGAGGTTCGTTCCATTACCGCCCTGATACCGGTTTTCTTTGGTCTTGCCATTCTCATTCTCAATAAGGGAGTAAAATTATATTACAGGGGGATTGCCAATGCTGTGATGATCCTTACTTTCCTTGTTCTCGCGGGGTTGCTGATTCCTCTTAAAGGGGCTATTGAGAGAAATGATACAACGGCGTTAATACAAGTCATTATTATGATGGTATCATCGCTAATATCACTGGTATTTTTTATCAGAAGATTTGTAAATACAAGGTTAAAACCCGGTCAAAGATCGCCACAATAACTATCGTGGCGATCCTCAGGCTCTTTTGCCGCTTTTCCCCGTCAATCCATGCCATATACCCAACCAATACCATCCAAACATTTTTATTCCACCTTTCCCGGAACTCCAAACCAATGTCAAAGGCAGCTTAATAAGTTCGAATAAGAGAAATCTGATCAAGCCCCTCCGGAAATTATATTTTTTGAAGTAGAGTATCTTGTTTCGCCGCAGGTAATAGTATTCCCTCCTGTACCCTTCCTTGCTTTGGGCCGCCCAGTCATGCAAATGCCAGCAAACAGCTTTTCGTGTGACCATTGCCACGCGTCCGCTTTTGGAAAATCTGTAAAAGAAATCGCGCTCTTCACCATACAAAAATAAACCGGGATCAAAAAAGGAAATATTCTTAAATACAGAGGTCCGAATCATAAACGCCACTCCCGACAAGTAATCCACATCAGCAGAAACAGGCAGTTCCTTATACGACCTTAAATTTCTGCCTTCGTCGGGACTCGATTTTCTACCAAGGGGAAAATCCATGTATAATCGGTAATTCTGAACAATTTTGGTCTTCCGATTATTTATCCCCTGCAAAATCAACGGGCCGCAGGCATCCACTCCGGGAAACCGGACCAGCTGATCATGCAAATTCCTGAGGAAATCTTTCTGGAGAAGGACATCGGTATTTAAAACTAAAGCAAAAGGAGCCCCTCTTTTAAGTGTTGTTTCCATCAGCCGGGTATGTCCACCTGCATAGCCAAGATTACAGTCTGAACGGTACAATTCACCTTCCGGCCATAATTCTCTGAATTTTTCTGCCACCGAATCATCACTGCTGTTATCAACAGCTATCAAATGAAAATTGTTAAATGTCTGTTTTCTTAAAGAGCTCAACAATCCCGGCAGAAAGAGGGCATCATTATATAAAACCAGTTGTATGACGATTTCGGGAACCATAAAGTCAGGTCTTTATATTTCGGTAAAGCAGAGCAATGAGTATCCCCGCATAGAGGTTAATCAATAACGTTCCTGTGGTCAACTCGTTAAAAAGGTAATTGGGTTTAAAAACAAACGTCTTTATCATCCATGCAAAAACAACAAAGAAAAAAGCCATATCCACTTCATTTACATGTAAAACAGAGCGTTTCATTGTTTTATACCCCTGAACAAGGTAACGCCATAACTGAACATAAAGCAAACTGTAAATGGCAAGTCCCACAAAACCATACATGGCCAGGTGACCCGTTATTGGGAGGTCGGTTACTTCATAATCAGAAGGATCGAAGCGCAAACTGAAATGCCCGGCAAAATCGGCGCCGGTTCCAAACCAGGGATGCTGCTCAATAATGGCCAGATGTGCAGGCCATTGATTAAGCAGACGCCCTTCAACAACACCACTGGTATAAGCATCACCACTGATAAACAACCACAAATCTTCAACCTGTCGCCAAACCAGTCCCGGATATTCAGGAAACATCGCATACATAAGCACCAGTAGTGCAAGACCGGGCCCCAGCAGCATTCCCAATAAGCCTGTCAGCGATGCTCTATAATACCTGTAGTACAAAAAAAGTGAACCCACAACCAGCCCGGCAAGGTTAATGTAATTGCTCTTTGTCAGCGACAGCATAACGGCAATGACAAACAATACTGTTGCAGTATAGAGCAATTGCCGGTAGCGGTAATTAATCTTTCGAGACAATACAAAAAATGTCAGAGGCAACAGCATATCGGTAAGCCCTGCACTATACATAAAATACCGCATTATTCCCGTTCCCCTGTAGCGTTCGGCCTGCCACACCGGAACAAACTCAAAATCTGTAAAGACTGTCAGGAAGAAAAGAATAAATACCACCAAAGACGACCATCCCAAGACATCAACAAGAATGGAAAGGTTTCGTCGTGCCATTACAAACGAAGGTATAATCAGCAAGAAACCAAACACACTCATACGTTCCCGTACCAAAACGTAGCGCACCAGGTAGTCCCAGCCTTTACCGGGCTGCCAATAGCCAAAAACAAAAACATGATAAAGAAGAAACAATAGCTGTACTCCTAAAACGATAAGAAACGGCCGGAAATGAAGCAGATGTTTAACCTCAACTTTTGAAGAGATCAAAGGAACAAAAGCCAGTACAAATAAAAAATCCTGATAATGAAATCCGCCCAACGCATCTTTCCCAAAATAGACAGTAAGATGTCCGGATGGATCAAAAAGCAGTATGATTATAATCCAGAAAGCATGATCAGGCCATCTGCGAATGGCAATAATGCCAAACGCCATCAGCGAAACGAGCAGAAAAATCATCAGAACCGGGTTCATCCAACACCTTTTTTAAATCTTAACCATAACTTTTTAAGAATGGATGGTTGCATCAATTTAAGCAAAAAAACCGAAGCTGCTACAACAAGAACAATGGCTGATCGCAGCCAAAGGTCAAAAAAATCAGGGCATAACGCCACCACGACTGACAATGACAAACCCAGGGTGAAAAACAAGTTGATCCTCCGGAAAGGATATTCGACGGGAAAATATCTGGCAGCCACCCAAACTTTTACCTGCCAGTAAACCACAAACGACAAAAGAGTTGCAACACCGGCTCCCAAAAATCCCAGGAGCGGTACCAGCAGAAAGTTGAGCCCGATATTAAGCAGAGCCGTTAATCCGGTTATCCAGGTATAGTGCCAGGTCTTTTCTGACAGGGAGATACCCGGCCCCATGGTTTGGAACGATTGTGCCGCAATATATGAAAACACAAGAAATGGCACAACCCTGGCTCCTTCGGAATAATCGGTCGTGGTGACGAATGGCACCAGGATATCAGCAAAAACCGACAATACGGTTGCCAGCAGCACGCCACCGGCCAGATAAACCAGGTACAGATCAATGGCCATCTTTCGTGATCGAGGTTTGAGTGCATCCTCCTCGGCATAGTATGACTGAAAAAACAAAACACCAAAACTCATCTGAACTGCCATATTGACCAAAAGTACAGGCTGAGAAAAAATGGCACCGATGGAATACAGCCCTACTTCATCCAAATCGCGATAATGTAATAAAAAGTAGCGATCGCTGCTGTTGAAAACCCAGGTCGCTATCCCTACCCATATAAGAGGAAATCCGTATTTCAACAATTGCCGGGCCCAATACATGGAAAAACGAAAACTGTACTTCCGAAAATTAAACCCGGCAAAAGCCACAACCACCACCAGAAAACTACTCCCGATACGTGCCCACATGGCTCCTTCTACCCCTTGTTTCAACACTATCACCAGGGAAATCCCCAACCCGATATTGGTAAACGATTTCAGTACCGTTATTAAATTATAGCGCCATGGCTGCCGGAAATACCGAAACAAATGCGACTGTTCGCTCATCATCAGATTCACAGGCACCAAAATCAACAGCAATAGCACAAGAAAAGAAAAATCTTTGCTTCCAAAAAGAAGTTGAGAAAAAACATCCTGAAAGAACAGTAACGGAACAATCAGCAGAAATGAGAGAATCCTTAAAGAAAAAAGCTGTCGACAATACATCTCCCTTTTGATCGTCTGATGCTTTAAAAAAATAAAACCCACAGGATGATTCCAGCCCTGCCGAAAAAAAACCGCCTAACAGGGCGGCCGTTGTACCAAGCGTTTCAAGCATTCCAAACTCACCTACGCTGAGGGCACGTGTATAAAAGGGAAGAAGAAACAGTCCAATAAATTTCTTCAGCCCGTTACCAAGTCCATAAACAACTGTGTCTTTGATGAAGGCTTTGCGTTCTCCCATCCAAATAATTATTTACTCCTGGCACCACAACCAACAATGTTCCACAAAGCCCTGAAGAGATATATCACATCCGTCCGGAAGGGTGCCTGTTTATAGCGCTCAATATAGCGAATTTCGGAAGCTTGAATTTCTTCCAGTGTCGATGGCAAATCGGCATAAAACGGGGGAACAAGCCCCGGCTTTACCGAAAGACGCAGGCGTACTACATCCGGATCATAAAGGGCAAGATACTGGGGACTAAGCGGCCGGACTCCCACCAGTTTCATTTCTCCTTTCAGCAAATTTATGATCATGGGCAACTCATCAATCCAAAGCTTACGAAATATGCTGCCAAGAATTGTTACACGTTTATCATCCCTGAACTTCCCTTTAGCACCCAGTTTGTTTTTCCTGTAAATGTGCTCCTGAACGTATTCGCTGAATGCGACCATGGTACGGAATTTATAAACACGGATCATTCTCCCCTCTTTCCCAACTCTTTTGAGAGAAAGAAGCAATCCGTAGCGCTCTTTTAACCGACTGGCAGGGGGCCGGGTAACTTTTCGTGCTACCATGTAGTGACTACCGTCAATCACCTCATCATACTCCATCTGAAAACCGCAATAAATTAACCGTCCCACCATCTCATAAAAAGAAATCACCTTGTTTCGATCGCCGGTTAATAGCTTGTAAAACCATCGGGTGGCTCTGATTGTCGGGGCCACACGCTTAATCAGGTAATCAAAAAAATAGTACAGCTTTCGAATGCCCGGGGGATATTTCCGGAATAATCTTTGTTTTCGCAGTTTGGAGGTTTCCAGGCAACAAATGAACAATCCCTCATCACGCAGTTTATGATTTGTATCGGCAAGGAATTCACAAAGTCTCCTCACTTCATTCAGTCGTTGAAGATTAATAATGCTCCTGAATTGCTGTCCGCCTCTGATGGTAATATTGAAGGAATCAGAAGTAGATAACACCAGCGAGTCTTCGGCTTCCACATTGCAAAACCGGGCAAGAAAACGATAAATCGATTCATCAATTCTATCCCTGACCCGAAAGGTTCTTTGCTCCTCTGCAATGCCTGGCGGAAGAGTGATCGTTGTTTCAGAAGCAACTGTTGCCTGATGGTAGAAATGAAGCATGCCTTTGGATTTCAATAAAGGTCAAAATACAAAGGCTGTTCATGAACTTCAATAACAATTTGGCAGACTGACTAAAAGAGTGTATAAAAAGAATTGTTTTGTAGATAAAAGTAATCCTCAGGCAGAAGTTTGGAAGGCAGAAGAGTGGAACATGAGGCATGGAGCAGAGAGCGTGGGGCGGTATCCACTGTTTTTCCAACTATGATTTTTCAGCTTTGCGGCATGCCCAAAAACAAATAAAACAGGCTGAGAACCATAAAATAACAGATTACTCAGCCTGATTCATAAATGAGTTGACTAACGAACAAGGATTATCCTATAATCCAAATGCATTTTTTATCTGATCTACATAGTCAAGTTTTTCCCAGGTAAAAAATTCAACATCACGTTCCACTTCCTTGCCATCTTCCAGGAATTTAACCTTTGCCGTGTATGGATCTCGTCCCATGTGCCCGTAAGCCGCAGTCGGCGTAAAAATAGGGTTTTTAAGTCCCAGGCGCTTAATGATCTTTCCCGGGCGAAGGTCGAATATCTCGCTGATCTTTTCGGCTATTTTCCCGTCGCTCATATTAACCCTTGAGGTACCGTAAGTATTTACATACAATCCTACCGGCTCTGCCACACCAATGGCGTAAGCAACCTGCACAAGCACTTCATCGGCAACACCTGCCGCCACCATGTTTTTGGCAATATGACGAGTTGCATAGGCTGCAGAACGGTCTACCTTTGAACAATCCTTGCCCGAAAAGGCGCCTCCACCGTGAGCACCCTTACCACCATAGGTATCCACAATAATTTTGCGGCCGGTCAGTCCTGTATCGCCGTGTGGCCCTCCTATAACAAAACGACCGGTTGGATTTACATGCAGTTTGTATCCCCTGAAAAGTCTTTGAAGCTCAGGTTTTAGTTTTGCTTTGATCCTTGGAATCAAAATGTTTTCCACATCATTCAGAATCACCTTCTGCATTGCATCGTCATTGGGATCGAATGGATCGTGCTGGGTAGATATAACAATAGTATTAACATGAATGGGCGTGTTGTCGTCATCGTACTCAATGGTGACCTGCGATTTAGAGTCGGGCCGTAAATAAGTCATCTCTTTACCTTCGCGACGGATCTCCGCCAGTTCCTGAAGAAGATAATGAGAAAGATACAACGGCAGCGGCATGAAATTCTCTGTGTCGCGACAGGCATAACCGAACATCATTCCCTGATCACCGGCGCCCTGCTTATCCTCTCCATCCCTTTCAACACCGCGATTAATATCATCACTCTGCTCGTGAAGGGCAGAAATAACACCACACGACCCCGAGTCAAACATATAATCGGCTTTCGTATAGCCAATTCTTTCAATGGTATCGCGTGCCACCTGTTGCACCGGAACATAGCCATTGGTGCGTATCTCCCCGCTTACAACTACCAATCCGGTGGTGACCAATGTTTCACAGGCAACTTTTGAATTCGGATCCTGACGGAGCAACTCATCCAATACCGCATCCGATATCTGGTCGGCAACCTTATCGGGATGGCCCTCCGACACAGATTCTGAAGTAAACAGATATCCCATAATAACTCAAGAATTACTGCAATTACCCATGCCATTTATTAATGCCGGGCAAATTTAGATTATACAATAAAAACAACGGATGGAAAACAATTGGCAGGCTAAAAATCGCATTTTAGCATTGTTTTATAGTGGTTGCAAGCAGCCAAATCCATCCACTTTTGCATTGCAAAGATAGTGGTTATTTAGAATTATTCAAAAAAACGATGAAATTATTTCAGCAAGACAAATACAATCTATCCGTAGATAACAGGAAATCCTCCTTTTGTCTGCCCCTGTTTTCAATCATTTGTCCTATATTTACAATTCTATCCACAAAGTTTTTGTGAAAGAAACGAGCCTGGGAAGAATTACCATAATAGATTTTTAGATATAAGATTTAAAATGAAACGAGTATGACAGGGCTTGCCTCAATAAAGAAATATTTGACTCCTTGCATGTAAATTCCATTATTCCAATGACTTATACTAAAAATCACCAAAAGGAAATATTTTATGACACCAGAACAAATTACCAATCAATTCTCACTCAAAGGTTCCGTTCAATCTGTTAAACCATTCGGCACCGGATTGATCAACACTACCTATAAAGTGAAAACACAAGAGGAAGATGCCCCAAACTATCTCCTTCAAATTATCAATCACCATATTTTTCAAAATGTTCCCGAACTGACACGTAACATTAAACGAGTTACCTCTCACATCAGAAAGAAGCTCGAAGAACAAAACGTTGAAGATATTGACAGACGTGTTCTGACCCCCATTGACACAATAGACGGAAAAGGCTACTTTAAAGATGAAGAAGGCAACTACTGGCGCATGTTTCTATTTATAGAAGACGCCCGTTCGTACGACCAACTGACCAACAGGAAACAGGCAGAAGCAGGAGGACGTGCTTTCGGACAATTTCAGAAATTGGTTTCCGATCTGCCAGGAGACCCCCTTTATCCGGTCATACCGGGATTTCATGACACTGAAATGCGCATCAACAACTTCAAAAAACGAGTAAATGAAGATCCTGTTGGACGACTAAAAGAAGTGGGAGAAGAAGTGGATTTTTTGATGGAACGCTCCGAGGAATATAAAAAAGTGGTACAGATGGGGCGCGAAGGCAAAATTCCCGAGCGCATTGTTCATCAGGATACAAAATTCAACAATGTTCTGCTCGACGAAAATGATGAGGTTCTTTGTGTGATTGACCTTGATACGGTTATGCCCGGTTACGTTTGCTACGACATCGGAGATGCCATACGAAACGGAGCCAACACTGGTAAAGAGGACGATCCTAACCTCGACAATGTGAGTATCAACATGGACCTCTATGAAGGGTTTATCAAAGGATTTCTCCAGGAAACAAAAGAAATTCTTACGCCGGTCGAAAAGGACACTCTAGCTTTTGGCGCCAAACTTTTAACATACGAACAAGCTGTCCGGTTTTTGGATGATTATATTGATGGCGACAAATATTACAAGACGGAAAGTCCGGATCACAACCTAATTAGAGCCAGGGCTCAGATAAAATTACTCAAAAGCATGGAAGAAAACTGGGCAAACATGCAGCAAATTGTTGAAAAACAATAAAGAACAAATACGTATGACAAAACAACTAATTGTGCCAAAGATTGGCACACAAGATATTGATTCTTCCTCGATAAGCGATATTCTCGATGAAAAAGGCGTCAAAGGCAGCATTGACAAGATCAACTGGAAAGAATATCCCTATCAACCTGAAGTTTCTTTTGCTATGGCTTACAACGAAGAAAATCTTTTCCTGAAATTTCATGTCAGAGAAAACCATATCAGAGCCATGGAAACCGAACCAAACGGGAATGTATGGGAAGACAGTTGCTGTGAATTCTTTTGTGCTTTCGACGATAAAGGTTATTACAATATCGAGACCAATTGTATAGGCACACAACTCATTGGATGGGGAAGAAACAGAAAAAGCAGAACACGCCTCTCTGCGGAAATCATCAATGCTGTTGTAAAACAATCTACCCTTGGACAGAAAACCATTGAACCACTAAGCGGTGACTTTGATTATCAGCTTACTCTGATCATTCCGGCTTCAACATTCGTTGCTCATTCCGGCTTAAAATTCATGCCGGGAATGAGAATGACTGGCAATTTCTATAAATGTGGTGACAAAACACCCGAACCAAATTTTGTTTCGTGGAACCCGATTGAAATAGAAAAACCGGATTTTCACCGACCGGATTATTTCGGTCAAATAGAGCTGGGGCAGGGGGTTTAGTTCTGTTCCGGGAAAATATTACGTGTCTTGCGAATCACAAACACTAATGAAACGAGCATGGTAAGGTTTCCCACAACAAGAATATGTATAAGTTCTTACATGCGAGTTCCATCCGATCTTAAAATAAATCTTATACGGATGAAACAGACCACAATCTTCACACTCTTTTTAATGCTGACCACTGTCTCCCTGACGGCACAAAACAGCTACATGGAAAATCCACGTATGATCCCCCTGCTTAACTCTGTGGCGCAAGAGAGGTATGTAAAACGTGTAGAATTTGAAGAAGGAGAAACTCTTGAAAGCAAAATTCACAAAGCTGCCAGAGTTGTTCCCACCCAACAACAACTCAATTGGCAAAAGCTGGAAATGACTGCTTTCATTCATTTCGGGATCAACACCTTTACGGGGCGAGAATGGGGCGACGGGAGTGAATCTCCTGAAGTGTTTAACCCCGCAAATCTGGACGCTCGCCAATGGGTGAAAACCCTGAAGGATGGAGGCATGAAAATGATCATTCTAACCGCTAAACATCATGACGGTTTTTGTCTCTGGCCTACAAAAACAACTGATCATTCAGTTACTTCTTCGCCGTGGAAAAACGGAAAAGGGGATGTGGTAAAAGAAGTTAAGGAGGCCTGCGATGAATTTGGGATGAAATTCGGTGTTTATCTTTCTCCCTGGGATCGTAATGCCGGATGTTATGGTAATTCACCTGTCTATAACCAGTTTTTTCTGGATCAACTAACCGAACTGCTTACCTGGTATGGTGAAGTGGATGAAGTATGGTTTGACGGCGCCAACGGCGAAGGGCCGAACGGCAAGAAACAAGTTTACGACTGGCAGGCTTATTACAACAAAATAGAAGAATTGCAACCCAATGCGGTGGTTGCCATTATGGGTGAAGATGTTCGCTGGGTAGGTACAGAAACCGGTTATGGACGAGAAACAGAGTGGAGCGTTACAGCTCTGGCCCCCGGGGGGACAAAAGAAATGACGGCCATCAACAAAAAACTGGGCATCAGTGCCCAATCAGAAGACCTTGGAAGCAGATATCTGATTAGAAAAGCAGATCATCTGTTTTGGTACCCTGCAGAAGTTGACGTCTCTATACGGCCTGGATGGTTCTATCATGAGGAAGAAGACAACCGGGTGAAATCATTGGCTAAAATGACAGACATCTACTTCAACTCTGTGGGCATGAATGCCGTATTGCTCCTGAATGTGCCTCCGGATAAACGCGGATTGATTCATAAAAATGATTCAGTCAGATTAAAAGAGCTGAAGACCTATCTGGATGAAACATTTAACCACAATTTGATGCAGCGAGCTCATTTTTCTTCAGATATTCAATCGCAAACGATTCCGGGTGACAATATTTTTGGTGCAGCCTGGAAAACACAAGACATCCCGGCTGCCGCTGAAGCTAATCTTAATGGGGCAAAAACCTTTAATGTTATTCTCTTGCAAGAAGACATCAGCAAAGGTCAGAGAGTGGAACAATTCAAAATTGAAGCATTAATCGATAACCAATGGGAAACCATAACATCTTCAACAACCATTGGCTACAAGAAATTAATAAGGATTCCAAAAACCACTGCTTCAAACATCCGTCTGGTCATTGAAAAAGCCCGCGATAATGCTGTTATTTCCAATTTCGGACTTTTTCTGGCACCCGACATGCTTTCCGACCCTGTTATTCTGAGAGATAAGACAGGTAAGATAACCATTAAAACAGAAACAGAAGGCCCCGTTATTACCTACACACTCGATGGGACTACCCCATCTCCTTCGTCCAAAATATATTCAGAGCCTTTTATGCTGGAAGACGGAGGAACTGTTAAAGCACGCGCCTTTATCAACGACTTTGAAGAACAAAGCAGCGTCGTTACCCGCGAGTTTTACATGAATAAATCAAATTGGTCGGTTGTCGATAAAAGTGATGAACATGACAATTATCCTGCAGACAATGCCATTGATGGCAACGATGAAACCATGTGGCATACAGAATGGGGAGATAACGTAGCATCACATCCTCACCACATCACTGTAGATATGGGAGAAAAAATTAAACTTAAAGGGTTCTACTATACACCGAGAGCCGGAGAAAATAAAAGTGGAACCATCTACAAATATTCCTTCTTTATAAGTAAAAACGGTAAGAAATGGAAGAAAATTATCGATCACGGTGAATTCAGCAATATTGCCAATAATCCGATTCGACAAACAGTAGCTTTTCAAGACACCCTTAAGGCCAGATATTTCAAAATGGTGAGTCACGAAGGAGCCTATCAGGAAGACTGGATTTCGGCTGGAGAAATAGGCATTATCAACGTTAAATAAAACCATTCGTCAAGAGTCGTGCCAAACAGTCCTTTACATTCAAAGCATATTGCCGGTAAATGACAGTTTCTCAAAATTCCAGGGTCATACCTCCTGCTATAAAATGGTTCCCGAAATCAATCGGCATTTAAAAACAATAGCCGGAATAATCAGCACCGGTTCTGATGGAGCAGACCGTGAAAATAAAAAACAGGTCAAGATTCTGTCAATTTATACAGAATATGCTGGCATCTTTTGCTAATATGGCGAAACCGGTTTTGCACCGGAGTATCAATTGTATAATCTGGAGAAAGACTCACAGAAAATCATGAATAGGTTCCCGATTTTACCCGAGGTGCATGGCAAAAGCCGGATAAAGTCACCTATTTCACAAAATAATTCAATCATCAACTACAATCGTTTAGTATGTTACATAAATTATTTCTGATAATTTGTTTGTTTCTTGTCTTTACCACGCTTGCCGGGCAAAGCAGCGAAGTCAGGGATTGGGAAAACCCGCTGATAACGGAAATTAATAAAGAACCCGCAAGGTCTACGTTCAACTCTTATCCTGATGCAGAAAAGGCATTGAGCGGTGAAAAGTCACCCTTTGTGCAATCACTAAACGGCACATGGAAATTTCATTTCTCTAAGTCGCACTCTGAAAGACCTGAAAACTTCTTTAGGAAAGACTATGATGTCAGGAACTGGGACAACATAAAAGTTCCCGGAAACTGGGAAGTAGAAGGTTTCGGCATTCCAATTTATGTCAATATCCCTTATGAATTTGCCGATCCCAGAACCCCTCTCACCGAAATGAAAAACGGACCACAACCACCCCGTGTTCCGCACAACTACAATCCGGTAGGTTCGTATCGTCATTCTTTTACTGTGCAGGCAGACTGGGATGGCAGACAAATATTCATCAAACTCGGAGCTGTCAAGTCAGCTTTCTACATCTGGATCAACGGAGAAAAAGTCGGGTACAGCCAGGGAAGCAAGCTGCCGGCAGAATTCGACATCACACCCTTTGTACGCCCGGGCCGGGAAAACACCGTCGCCCTCGAAGTCTATCGCTGGAGTGACGGCAGCTATCTGGAGTGTCAGGACTTCTGGCGCATCTCAGGCATTGAACGTGATGTGGAATTATACAGTCAACCCAAAACCCGTATCCGTGATTTTGAAGTGGTATCCACCCTTGACGATGCATACAAAAATGGAAAACTTGATCTTTGTGTGGATATCAAAAACCATCTACTCAAAAACAGGAACTTACAGATATCGCTATCTCTGTTTGACGGTGAAAATTTGATGACATCACGTAATAAGACATTTACAGCTCCCAAAGGAAGTGAACAAACAATCGAATTCCATACTAAACTGAATAATATCAAACCCTGGAGTGCCGAACATCCGCATCTTTACAAACTCCTTATTACCTTGTCCAACGAAGACGGAACTCCTCTTGAAAGTATTGCCCGAAAAATCGGATTCAGGTCTATCGAAATCAAACACGGGCAATTGCTGGTTAACGGAGTCCCTGTAACACTTAAAGGGGCCAACCTGCACGAACATCACCCCGAAACCGGCCATGTTATGGACGAGGAGATGTGGCTGCGCGACATAGAACTGTTGAAACAAAATAATTTCAATGCAATACGTCTGGCCCACTATCCCCAAGCTGAACGTTGGTATGAACTCTGCGATGAGTATGGACTTTACGTGGTTGATGAGGCCAATATTGAATCGCATGGATTGGGGTATGGAGAACGTTCTCTGGCCAAAGATCCCGTATGGGAAAAAGCACATGTAGAACGTATGACCCGTATGGTGGAACGTGACAAAAACCACCCGTCAGTCATTATCTGGTCAATGGGAAATGAAGGAGGCAACGGCGTCAACTTCTACGCAGGTTATAAAGCCATAAAAGAGCTGGATCGCACCAAACGCCCTGTCCAGTATGAGCGAACAGAAGTTGGCAGTCGTTATGCACTCGATTTTGACTGGAATACCGATATCATTGTACCTCAATATCCGGGGCCATCTACATTTGAATTTTTTGGAAAGAAACTTCTTGACCGTCCGTTCATTCCATCAGAATACGCACATGCCATGGGCAACAGTATGGGTAACTTTCAGGACTA
This sequence comes from Anaerophaga thermohalophila str. Valhall, assembly GCF_000250735.1. Taxonomy (GTDB): domain Bacteria; phylum Bacteroidota; class Bacteroidia; order Bacteroidales; family Marinilabiliaceae; genus Anaerophaga; species Anaerophaga thermohalophila_A. Next base: position 8,431 of record NZ_AHZV01000299.1, on the reverse strand, counting down.
CTGGGATGTGATTAACCAATATCCCCAACTGCAGGGTGGATTTATCTGGGACTGGGTTGACCAGGGCATCCGCTCAAGAGATGACCACGGCAATGAAATTTTTGCATATGGAGGAGATTACGGCGAAAATATGCCCAGCGACGGCAATTTCCTGCTCAATGGCATAGTGAATTCTGACCGTACACCTCAACCCGGCCTTTTCGAAGCTAAAAAAGCTCACGAATGGATTACTTTCGAACCTCTGCGCCTGACAGACAAAACAGCCAAAATCCTGGTGGAGAACCGTTACGACTATACAAATCTGAGGGAATTTCAAATTCAAGCCTTCATCAAAAGTGATGGCCAAACATTAAAAGCCATTGACCTGCCATTGATGGAAACCGACCCGCATCTGGGAGAAACTGCTACTTTCGATATTTCGGGTGTACCTGTTGAGCCCAAAACAGAATACTTCCTGGAACTGGAAGTAACCACTCGCGAAGAAAAAGGCGTCATCCCGAAAGGTCATGTCGTTGCTCATGAACAAATAAAGCTGCCATGGGAGGTTAAGGCCAAACAAAAAACTACTATTAATGGCGAAGTTAAAATGCACGAAACCGGTAAAGCTTTTGTATTTGAAACCGAAGATGTAACCCTCACAATTGACAAAACAAACGGCCGTATTTCAGAATATCGATTAAACAAAACGAATCTGCTTAAAACTGATGGCGGTCCGGTACCCGATTTCTGGAGAGCACCAACGGATAACGATTTTGGTGCACGAATGCCACAGCGCAACATCAACTGGAAAAAAGCGACCAGAAACCAACAGCTGACCAGTATCAGTACCGATAAAAACAATGAAGGGAAGTATCGCGTAAATGCTGTATGGGAACTCCCCGACGCAGGCACTCACTTTCATACAACTTATACCATACACGGCGATGGAAGTGTGACGATCCGGAACACTCTGGAAGCCTCCAAATCAGAAAAAAGCGATATGCCCCGCCTGGGAATGGTACTGAAAATGCCGCGTGAATTCGATCAACTCATCTGGTTTGGCCGGGGACCGCATGAAAACTATGTAGATCGCAAATCTTCAACCTTTACAGGACTGTATAAATCAACTGCAGCAAAGCAGCTGGTCGATTATGAACGCCCCCAGGAGAATGGAAACAAAACCGATATCCGATGGGCTGCCCTCACCAACAAAAAAGGAGAAGGACTGATGGCCGTTTCAAACATCCATCCAAAAGATGGTTTTGAAATGACAGCCATGCCTTATCTGACAGCTGATTTCGATGCCCGGGAAGGATATGAATACGGTCCGGTACATTTGGAGCAAAAACACATTAATCAGGTAAAAGAACGGGAGCTGGTGCGCTGGAATATCGATTACGGACAACGCGGAGTAGCCGGCATCAACAGCTGGGGAGCTCAGCCTCTGGACGAATATCGTTTGTATCCCGATCAAAGTTACACTTATTCCTTTACGCTCGTTCCTGTCACTGACGACGAAACAAGCAGTTTAATCAGGGAAAGCAAAAAACACATTTTTCAGAATCAGGAATAATGCAAAGCAGAAATTATGCAACTGAAAATCTTTAAATACACTCCCGCAGCCATGGCATTTTTTGCCATGGCCGGCTGCGGGCAGGCCGACAAAAAAATCCCGGAACAACCCAATATCATCTATATTCTGGCAGATGACCTGGGATATGGTGACTTGAGTTGCTACGGACAGGAAAAATTTGAGACCCCTAATATCGACAAACTGGCTGAAGGGAACCGCGAAATTGAACTTTACAATCTAGAAAAAGATCCGGGAGAAACCAACAATGTGGCCGGTAAATATCCGGAGGTGGTTTCCGAAATAAAATCGACCATGGAGAAAGCGCACAAACCTTCACCGGTTTTTAAACTGCCTGTAGATGAGTAGTCATCATTGACAGAAAAGTTGTTTTATCAACAGACTGTACAATAACAACTTATTCAGTAGTTTATAGTCTGCAAATAGTAGCATACCGCTGGCAGAAGTAATATAAATTTGTGTCGTCATTGCCCCATTGCCTTTAGAAATTTTCTCACATCATTACATATCCATGAAAATTCAACCTCGCAAAATCAAGAAAACAATCATTCTTTCAGTTCTTCTTTCTTTCATTTCTCTGGCAGCCATGCATGCAGAGGAACCTTTGTCAAAGCTGACATTATGGTACAACGAGCCGGCTGAACAGTGGGAAGAAGCACTACCCATAGGGAACGGTCGGCTTGGTGCCATGATTTTTGGCTCGGTTGCACAGGAAAAACTGCAACTCAACGAAGAAAGCATTTGGACAAAAAAAGACGAATATGCCGACAAACCTGACGGTTATAAGCATATCAAAAAAATCAGACGTCTGCTTTTTGATGAACAATATAAAGAAGCCGAAAAACTGGTGCGGAAACACTTGTTAAGTCAAAGAATGCCTGGAGGAACCAACACCTACCAGACATTAGGGGAATTAACTCTATCGTTTGAAGGTCATCAGGATTTTAGCAACTATCACCGGGAACTGGATATAGAAAAAGCAGTTGCCAAAGTTTCATATCATTCGGATGGAGTAAAATATACCCGTGAATATTTTTCCTCACATCCTGCCAATGCCACCATTATAAAACTTTCAGCTGATAAACCCGGAAAAATATCTTTCACAGCTCACTTAAACCGGCCTGGCGAGGGTGAAAAAATAAGAGCAAAAGACAACATGCTTGTCATGCATCAAAAGGTGGACAACCAGGAGGGCGTCACCTATGAGACACGAGTTCGCATTTCGGCTTCAGGAGGAACAACCCAAATCGATGGCAACACCATTAAAATTGAAGATGCCGATGAAGTCATCCTGACACAAGTTGCAGCTACCAATTATCATGGGGAATCTCCCATAAATATGTGTAGAAAAACACTGTCCGATCTTGAAGAGAAAGACTATAAAGCACTGAAAACAGAACATATCTCAGATTATCAGTCTCTGTTTAATCGCGTTTCATTAGATATTGGCTCTTCTGATGCCTGTTATTTCCCTACTGATGAAAGATTGAAAGCACTCCGTAACGGTTCTGAAGATCCGGCTCTCTTTTCGCTCTATTTCCAATTTGGTCGATACCTGCTTATTTCCTCCTCAAGGGCAGGAACAATGCCTGCCAATTTGCAGGGAATCTGGGCAAAATCACTAACGCCCCCATGGAATGCTGATTATCACCTTAACATCAACTCTCAAATGAACTACTGGCCGGCAGAGGTAACCAATCTTTCAGAGTGCCATTTGCCATACCTTTATTTCATTGGAGAATTACGCGAAAATGGACGCAAAACAGCCAAAAAACTTTACGGAGCAGAGGGATTTACCGCTCATCACGGCACCGATGCCTGGCATTACACCACTGCCCAGGGGCACCCTCAATGGGCTATGTGGCCAATGGGAGCAGCCTGGGCGGCCACTCACATATGGAAACACTTTGAGTTTACCCGGGACACCGCTTTCCTGGATAATTACGGTTACGACGTCATGCAGGAAGCTGCTTTGTTTTTATCGGATTTTCTCGTTGAAGACCCTGAAACCGGAATGCTTGTTTCCGGGCCATCCATATCGCCCGAAAACACTTTTATCACACCTGAAGGAAACAAAGCCTTTGTTGTGATGGGGCCCTCAATGGACCATCAAATCATCCACCATCTATTTGGGTGCGTTATTGACGCGGCTGAAGTCTTAAATATCAACTCCCGGTTTATCCATAAAATAAAGCGCCAACTGAACCAGTTAACGCCTCCGGAAATCGGTGATGATGGTCGCATCCTTGAATGGGCAACAGAATTGAAAGAGGCTGAGCCCGGTCACAGGCACATGTCTCACCTTTACGGTCTTTTCCCGTCAGATCAGTTTTCATGGCAGGAAACACCCGAACTAATGAAAGCAGCCGCCAGAGTCATTGAAGAACGACTGAGGTACGGAGGTGGTCATACCGGATGGAGCCGTGCATGGATGGTTAACTTCTATGCCCGGCTGAAAGACAGCAACAACGCTTATCAAAATATGAGAGCACTTCTCACTAAATCCACACATCCCAATCTTTTTGACAACCATCCGCCATTTCAAATAGACGGCAACTTTGGTGGCACCTCGGGCATGACAGAAATGCTGCTCCAGTCTCATCAGGATTACATTGAACTCCTTCCCTCCCTCCCGGAAGAATGGGATACCGGTTCGGTCACCGGATTAAAAGCACGTGGTGGTCATACCGTAGATATTTTCTGGGAAAACGGAATTCTGACAAAAGCTGTCATTACAAGTCCCGTCGACACGAAAATTCAGATGGTTTACAATAATAAATCTACCCATATAAATCTGAAGAAAGGAAAACCTGGAACAATAATATCCGGCGATTTTGTAAAAGCACAAAAACTCAACAGGCAATAAAAACAAATTAAATTTTTTATACTATGAACATGAAGAATAAATTATTAGCATTTTTTGTCACATTCGGGTTGTTCCTGATAACAGGATGCCAGTCTGAAAAAACTAAAAAGGAAGAGCTTTCAATCATCCCGTTACCTAAGGAGATGAAAGCCAAAAGCGGCGAATTTCAACTGACGCCGGAAACCCGCATTTTAATAGCACAGGACAACGAGGAAGTAGAGGGTGTTGCCGGTTACCTGGCAGAACTTATTTCTCCGGCCACAGGGTTCAGCCCCAAAATTACAAATGCTGAAACCCCTGCAGAAAACACAATTTTTCTGAATATTAACGAAAATATATCAGGAAATAAAGGCGTTTACCGGCTGGAAGTGACTTCATCTAAAATAATCATTGAAGCCCCCGGGTCAATAGGCTTGTTTTACGGTGTTCAATCGCTTCGTCAATTGTTACCTATCGAAATTGAAGCTCAGACAGTCCAAAACGACGTTAAATGGTTAGCTCCCGCCGTAGAGATTAAAGATGAACCACAGTTTCAATACCGGGGCTTACATCTCGATGTGGGCCGTCACTTTTTCCCCGTCAGCTTCATAAAAAAATACATCGACTTGCTGGCCATGCATAAAATGAATAAGTTTCACTGGCACCTGACAGAAGATCAGGGATGGCGGCTGGAAATAAAGAAATACCCGAAACTTCAGGAGATTGCCAGTAAGCGGGAAGGAACCCTCATTGGTCATGGAGGAAAAACACCCTACGAATATGATGGAGAACCTTATGGTGGATATTATACGCAGGAAGAAGCAAGAGAAGTTGTAGAATATGCTGCTGAACGTTTCATTACGGTCATCCCGGAAATTGAGATGCCCGGTCATGCAACTGCAGCCCTGGCAGCCTATCCTGAATTGGGCTGTACCGGAGGCCCTTATTCAGTGATCAAACGCTGGGGCGTATTTCCAGACATCTATTGTGCCGGAAAAGAAAAAACTTTTGAATTTCTCGAAAATGTTCTGCTTGAAGTGATGGATATTTTCCCAGGCAAATACATCCACATCGGTGGCGACGAAGCTCCCAAAGACCGATGGGAAGAATGTCCCGACTGTCAGGCCCGCATTCGTGAAGAAGGGTTGAAAGACGAACATGAACTGCAAAGTTATTTCATCACCCGCATGGAAAAATTCCTGAACAAACATGGAAGGCAAATTATAGGTTGGGATGAAATACTGGAAGGCGGTCTTGCTCCCGAAGCAACCGTGATGTCATGGAGAGGCGAAGCTGGTGGTATTGAGGCAGCCAAAATGGGACATGATGTTATTATGACTCCCAACTCTCATCTTTATCTCGACTATTACCAGGCCGATCCGGAAAATGAACCTTTGGCAATAGGCGGCTATCTCCCTCTGGAAAAAGTATATTCCTATAATCCCATCCCTGAGCAGTTGTCAAAAGAAGAAGCAAAGCATATCCTCGGAGCCCAGGGGAATGTCTGGACCGAATACATGAAAACTCCCGACAAAGTGGAATACATGGCCTATCCCCGAGCCATTGCCCTGTCGGAAGTACTCTGGACACCGCGCGAGAAGAAAGACTACAACGATTTTCTGCGTCGATTGGAAAACCATTACAAGCGTCTCGACCTGCTTGATGTTAATTATTTTTATGAGGTACCCAAACCATCCACAAACATTGATAAAGCAGGTTTTCTTGAATCCACCGAGATTAAACTCAGCACACCCCTTCCCGACAGCGAAATAAGATACACACTCGATGGCTCGGAACCGACTAAAGAATCTCAGCTTTATACAAACCCGGTAAAAGTAACGGAAACAGGAGAATTAAAAGCCATCACGGTTAAAAAAGAAACCGGCGAAACCAGTTCAATCCTGGTAATTCCTGTAACTAAAGTTGATTATATTTCTCCGCTCAGCGAGGACGGTCCCGGCGAGAAGGGGCTAGATTATAGCTATTATGAAGGATTCTTCCGCAGTGTAAAACAAATGGAAGATACGCAACCAGTAAAGCAAGGAATTGTTAAAGGAGAAAAAATGATTCCCGATGTTGTGGAAAGCGGTTCGTTCGGTTTTATATTCTCGGGTTTCCTCAATATCAAGCAAGAAGGACTTTATCATTTTTACCTTGCCTCTGATGACGGAAGCATTATGTATCTTAACGGAGAAGAGTTTATCAACAACGACGGGCTGCATTCCAATCAGACCGTCAGTGAACCGGCTGCATTGAGAGAAGGATATTACAGGATTAAACTATACTTCACCGAAGGCGGAGGCGGCTACAATCTGGAACTGAGGGCCAAACTGCCCGACGGAACTGAAAAAGAATTAACGCCCTCCGACTTTTGGGTTGGTCAATAATAGAAAGAGCAGGTCTCCCAACGGATTCCTGCTCTTTTTTCTTTTATCAAACTTAAACTATAAATCACTCAAGATAAGATAGGGTCTGCTTTAACAACAGATCGATATTTTTAGATATAAGATGCAAGATGATTCATCCGTATAAAAATTATTTTTAAAGGTCGGATGGAACTCGCGACTTTTATACATGTCCTATGCTTTATACTACCTTCCTGCCCTTTTACCCTATCACCTTTCCACCTTTACTCTTGGCTCCATGCCCCATGCTCTCTGCCCCATGCCTCACTCTTCTCCCTTCTGCCTATTGTTACTGACATAATTCCAACTAATCCTATATGATAAAATCTTAAATATAGTACTGGACATTCTCTTTGGTCACAACATCCAGCGGCAAATACTTAATAGGTTCAACTTCTTTCTTAAACACCAGATGATCAACCAGCATTGTTACTCCCAGGTAACCTTGTCCCTGCGGGTTTTGATTAATCAAAAAATCAATGGTTCCCGAATTCAGTAAAGAAAGATTCCTCGAAAGAAGATCATAACCTACCAGCTTAATCCCATTTAAACTCCTCAGGTTAAAATAATCTCCCAAAATATAAGAGCGCGAATTGGTTACAAAAAAGCCCCGGATGTCGGAATATTTTTCAAAAAGTGCATCCAGATTTTTTTGACATGTCTCTTTATCCTCCCAGTCATTTATCTCAATACGAACAATTTTAATCCGACCTGAGTCATTATTTTCGCCAAAGTAGTCAATAAACCCCTGCTCCTTCCTTATCAGGTGAGTTAAGTTGGAAACTTCCTTATCAATATGGGCAACCACAAGGATTCCTTTTTCGCAGCCATAATGCAGGAGTTTTCCGGCCAACACACCACTTTGATAGGAGTCCTGTCCTACGTAAGATACCGGTTGGTAATCGGGAATATGAGTATTGAAGAGATTGAACGGAATTCCTTCTTTGCTCCACCGATTCAGAAAAGAAAGAGACTCCCGGTAAAACATGGGAGCCACCAGGATGCCGTTATAGCTCATATCGGAAATTCTGGTTGCACTTTCCCTGAAAGATTGTGCATCTTCCTGGTGAAAAAGATATTTATCCACAACAACACCATACTGCCGCATCTCTTCAGCTGCCTGGTCAACCCCCCTGTTGGGAGCCACCCAGTACTCATCGTTGGAAGGATCGGGAATTAACGCGGCAATCCTGTATTCCCCGGTAGAAACAAGAGCCCGGGCCATAATATTCGGCTCATAGTTGAGCTCTTTCATGCTCTTCAGCACCCTTTCCCTGGCCTGCTCAGAAACCTTACCGCGGTTATGGATTACACGATCTACCGTCCCCGGCGATACCTCTGCCAGAGCAGCAATATCTTTAATTCTTGCTATCTTTTTCCCCTTGTTTGGCATACTCAAAAACGGATCGTTAGATTACTTAATGCCTGTCTATAAAGTAGGAAAAGTTTCTTACTTATCATGTGTCTGTTCAAAAAGTGTCATTTACAAGGCTTGCGAAGTCCGAAAATACGGAGTTTACTCATCGTAAATGAGTAATTTTCGGACGAGCGTAACACAGTAAATGGCACTTTATGGACAGACACTACTAAGTCCTTACTTTATGCCCTTTC
>NZ_AHZV01000300.1 GCF_000250735.1 Anaerophaga thermohalophila str. Valhall | reverse complement strand
GGGGCGTAGCCCTGAAATCTAAAATTAAAAAAACATGGCAAACACCTACACCCAATTATACACCCAATACGTGTTCTCTGTAAAAGGCAGGGGAAACTTTATACAGGAAAAATTCAGAGATGAACTGGAAAAAATAATGTGTGGCATTATTTCCAATCACAAATGTAAAACCTATGCCATATATTGTAACCCCGATCATACCCATATTTTTGTCGGGATGCACCCGACAATTGCCCCGTCAAAATTAATGGAACAGGTAAAATCTGGCTCATCAAATTGGCTTAATAATAAAAAATACATACCCGGTAAATTCTCATGGCAGGATGGCTACGGGGCTTTTACCTATTCAAAGTCGCATATTGATAAAGTTGTGAAATACGTGCTGAATCAACCCGTACACCACAGAAAACAATCCTTTAAAGAAGAATATCTGTCATTTTTAGAAAAATTTGATGTGGATTATGACCCAAAATATCTTTTTGAATGGTATGATAATGCATAGATATCAGGGCT
>NZ_AHZV01000301.1 GCF_000250735.1 Anaerophaga thermohalophila str. Valhall | reverse complement strand
TATCAATTACCAACTATCAATTACCAACTATCAATTACCAATTACCAATTATCAATGAACCAATTGACCAATTAACCAATTGACCAATTGACCAATTTTTGCAAGACAAGCGGCAGAGCCGAGCGAACCAGCAACAAGCAACAAGCAACAAGCAACAAGCAACCAGCATCCAGCAACCAGTATCCAGCAACCCTTCCCCGTTGCTAAAACACCAAAAACCCCTACATTTGCAAAAAACCGCTGACATTGAAAAAACAAAGCACTACATCCGATAATTCATCTACCATCGACATCATCGGCACAGCCTGCCGTGATTACTACCATCATCCCGACGACAACCTTAAAATAGAAGTTTGGAGCAACATCGCCGAAACCGATCACATACCTGTCAACTATTTGTTTCGATCCTTTGCCCAAATGCCATTACTGGAACAAACAGCACTGAAACACTGCAAGGGCAAGGTACTCGACATAGGTGCCGGAGCCGGCTCTCATGCCCTGTGGTTGCAACAACAGGGACTGGAAGTTACCGCTCTCGAAATTTCCCCCGGTGCTTGCCATGTTATGCAAAAAAGAGGCGTTAAGAATGTGCGTCAAACGGATTTTTTCTCATTAACCTCCCAAACCAAATACGACACACTTCTGATGCTGATGAATGGCATCGGAATTGTCGGTACGACCCATCGTCTTAAAGACTTCTTTACCCTTGCACGAAAACTTCTGAATCCCGGGGGCCGGATACTGGTCGACAGCTCCGATTTGCGCTATCTGTTTCTCGAAGATGACGGGAGCATTCTTATCAACCTCAACAACAAATATTACGGCGAAGTGGAATACCGGATGAGCTACAATGGCAGGAAAGGCCGACGCTTTCCCTGGCTTTTTATCGACGATCAGCTACTGGCTTATCATGCCGAAAAAAACGGCTTCCGCTTTGAACGAATTGCAGAAGGTAACCATTATGACTATCTGGCAAAAATTAAATGACAGATATTGAGGCTGAGACTAAGGTTGAGGTTGAGGTTGAGGCTGAGGCTGAGGTTGAGAATGCACCACATAAGGCACAGAAGAACACAGAGATAGATGG
>NZ_AHZV01000302.1 GCF_000250735.1 Anaerophaga thermohalophila str. Valhall | reverse complement strand
GATTGGTGAGACGCACGACCGTGCGTCTCTACATGCTTCTATCTTCTGACTTCCGCCATCTATCTCTGTGTTCTTCTGTGCTTTATGTGGTGCATTCTCAACCTCAACCTTAGCCTCAACCTCAGCCTCAGCCTCAACCTCAGCCATTACCTCAACCTCTGGCGCCCGTTGTAAATCCGATGTTTTGCTGCAAAGTTGCAAGTTTCAAGTTTCAACGGTATTTTTGAAATAAAAAATGCGCATATCTTCCATTGAAAAAGCGACAATAATAAGAGAAGCCCGCAGATGGTTTGGTCAGAACTGCCGGGTGTTGTTGTTTGGTTCACGAACCAATGATGCCAAAAAAGGGGGGGATATTGACCTGTTTATAGTTCCTTCTGAAAAAAGTGATCTTTATATGAATAAAGTACATTTTCTGGCTGCAATAAAATCAGAGATTGGGGATCAAAAAATTGATGTTGTTGTTCAGAATGGTGAAGATGATGACCGAATGATTGTTGAGACTGCACGTAGGGAAGGAATAGAATTAAGCATAAAAGAATGACTGATAAACAAAAAGATAAGCTTGTAAAAATTATTGAATCCTGCAGAATTCATGTAGATCGCATTAATAGTGCATATAATGCAGTTAAGGACTTAATTCCTTTGAATTCAGAGCGATTTACAACAATGTCAACGGATAAAAGGGCTTTTATTGACCAATATATTTTCAGGTTTTCTAAACTGCAGGATTTAACCGGGCAAAAGCTATTTAGAGAAACATTGGAGGCGTTGGGGGAGGATACATCACAAATGACTTTTATTGATGTTTTCCACAGGCTTGAGAAGTATAATATTGTGTCAGGTATCGATGAATGGCAGGTTCTGCGTGAAATCCGAAATGATGTTGCTCATGAGTATCCGTTAACGCTCCAGGAAACCATTGACTCAGTAAATGCAATTTTAAACAAGAAAGACGAATTGATAGCTTTTTTTGAAAGAATTGAGGAGTTTTTGCAATTTAAAAAATTGCTTTAGTTCAGCATCTGATTGGATGCTGGATGCTTGTTGCTGGATGCTGGATGCTTGTTGCTGGATGCTTGTTGCTTGTTGCTGGTTCCGGGTTACCGGTTAGCTTGGCTCCGCTGCTTGCCTTGTAAGAATTGGTCAATTGGTCAATTGGTCAA
>NZ_AHZV01000303.1 GCF_000250735.1 Anaerophaga thermohalophila str. Valhall | reverse complement strand
CTTTCAAATTTGGTTAATCTCTGTTATCTATGATACAACTTTATCTTTTGTGTTCTTATATGTCTTATATGGTGTATTTTTTGAGTTCTGTGCTTTGAGTTAAGGCTTGTTGAGACGCACGGCCGTGCGTCTTTACTTGCCCCCAAAAAGTTTCTTGCTCCGGGTTTCAGGTTTCCGGTTCGCCTGGCTCCACCGCTTGTTTGCAAGAATTCGTCATTGGTTCGCTCGGCTCCGCCACTTGCTTTGCAAGAATCCGTCAATTGGTTAATTGTTCATTGTTCATTGATAATTGATAATTGATAATTGTGGAGATTCTTCGTCGTACCTCCTCAGAATGAAAAAAGAGGTCTTCCTGTCATTCAAAAAGGGATTGTTCAAAAATTTATAACTTCTGCCTTCTGCCTTATTCTCTGGGTTCACTCTCAACCTCAACCTCAACCTTAACCTTAACCTTAACCTTAACCTCAACCTTAACCTTAACCTCAACCTTAACCTCAACCTTAACCTCAACCTTAACCTTAACCTCAACCTTAACCTCAACCTCAACCTTTGCCTCAACCTTTGCCTAATTCTCCTCAATATTTTCCCTATTTTTGCGTTTGAAAAAATTAAGGAGTCCGGTTGCCGTATGTACTTTAAACACTGCTTACTATTTATACTTTTTTTGCTTTTCACCCTGGATAGTATATTTGCTCAGGAGACAATTACCATACACGGAAAGGTCGTTACCGAAGAAGGCAAGCCGGTAGAACTGGTCAATATTATTGCTGAAGGACGTTCGTCGGGAACCACAACCAACAGAGAAGGAAATTTTGAACTGATTACTCAATTGCCATTCCCTTTATCAATACAAATTTCGCATATTGAATACATACCACGGCAGATTAATATAAGTCAGGAAGACATCCAAAAACTCCCGCTCGTCATCACCTTAAAAAAACGCATCCGGGAAGTCAGGGAGGTAAAAATTTCTGTACAGGCCCAAGACGATCAATCGACCACAACAATATCCCCCCGTCTATCCATACGACTCCCTTCACCTGCCGGATATGCCATCGAAGGATTGGTACGTTCTCAGATGGGTGTAGCTTCGGCCAATGAATTAAGCACACAATACCGTGTTCGTGGGGGAAACTTCGACGAAAATCTGGTCTACCTCAATGGTTTCGAGGTACACCGCCCTCAGCTTATACGGAGCGGACAACAGGAAGGACTTAGCATTGTCAACCCCGACCTGGTGGAATCGGTCTATTTTTCATCAGGCGGATTTGGGGTTGGTTATGGAGACAAAATGAGTTCGGTACTTGATGTTCGATACAAGCAGCCTGACTCACTGGCCACAGGTGCTAACATCAACTTACTGGGTGCTGGCGTTTATACTCAGGGTAGTACAACAGACCGAAAATTTTCCTGGCTGGCCGGCGCCAGACATAAAACCAACAGGTATCTTTTGGGAACCCTTGATACTAAAGGTGACTATAACCCCGAATTCACCGATGCACAAATTTTCCTTACTTATCAGTTTTCACCTCATCTGTCGGCCGAAGCACTGGGATATTATGCGCTCAATCGCTACCATTTTATTCCTTCGGACAGAGAAACGACTTTTGGAACTATAAACGAAGTGAAAAGGCTGAAAATATATTTTGCCGGACAGGAAAAAGACAATTTTAAAACAGGAATGGGGGCAGTGAAGCTTAAATTTCACCCCGGGCAAGATGCTCTATACGAACTTCAGACCTCTCACTACCGGGCTCTGGAACAAGAGGCTTTTGACATTGCAGGGGCTTACTGGCTTCAGGAAATTGAAGGTATGAACGGAAATGAAACAGCTACCAATATTGGCATCGGAGAATATCTTCAACATGCCAGGAATGATCTGCTGGCAACCGTTACCACCATCTCAGTAAAAGGAAAGCACAATGTAAAATCCAACAATTCCATCAGTTGGGGTGTCGATTGGCAGAACGAGCAGTTTGATGACCGCATTAACGAATGGGAACTGATCGACTCTGCCGGGTACTCCATTCCCCGAAATCCCGATATGGAACTAAGTTACAGCCTGAATGCCGAGCTCCAGCAAAAAACCAATCATCTAAAGTTGTTCGTTTCGCATCAAACCACCCTGACACCTTCGTGGGGAAAAATAAGGATGAACTACGGAACCCGTCTTATATGGTCCGATAAAGAAAGCAAGCTCCACCTGACACCTCGTTTTCAGGCCACAGTACTCCCCTTTTCCACCCCAAATACGCGATTCCGTTTAAGTGGTGGCTGGTATTTTCAGCCCCCGTTCTACAAAGAATACCGTCCGCCCCAATCGGGCGAAATCAATACCCTGGAAGCCCAGAAATCCCGACAAATACTGGCAGGCCTTGACCATTACTTTTACGTACTTGAACGTCCTTTCAAATTCTCAACCGAAATTTATTACAAACATCTGTACGACCTGGTTCCATACAAAATTGATAACGTACGCATTCAATACACGGGAAAAAACGAAGCAAAAGGTTTTGCCACGGGACTGGATTTTAAACTCCATGGTGAATTTGTACCGGGTACCGAATCGTGGGCTACGCTCTCGCTGCTGCGAACCGAAGAAGATATTCTGACCGATTCATGGGACAAGCCCGGCGAACCCGGTTACATACCGCGCCCATCCGATCAACGCTTCAATTTTTCGATGTTTTTTCAGGATTATTTGCCCAACAATCCCACTTTTAAGGTGCATCTGAGTCTGTATTACGGATCGGGACTTCCGTTTGGCCCTCCACGGTCGCCCCGCTATACGGCTACCTTCAGAATGCCTCCTTACCGCCGCATAGATATCGGGTTCTCAAAAGACCTGATGCCATGGGTTACGCGTACATTCAGAAGTAATATATTAAAGAAAGCCTGGCTGGGACTTGAATTCTTTAATCTTTTCGATATCAATAATACCGTATCTTACTATTGGGTGAGCGATGTCAACAACCTACAGTATGCCGTTCCCAACTATCTTACCGGTCGCCGCCTGAATGTATCGCTAAATATCGGGTTTTAGTAAAAAGGCAGAGACTAAGGTTGAGGTTGAGAGGCACCACAGATTCTTGCAAGCAAGCGGCAGAGCCGAGCGAACACAGAAATGACAAACATCTCTATTTCCCAGTCTCATTACTGCAGACTCACCATTTAACCTTTCTACCTTTCTACCTTCCTACCTTCCTACCACTTCAACATCCAAATCAGTATTGATAAAAAATTACTTCATCGCTGATAAATTTCAGTGTTTTTGAAAAAGAGATTTCCGTATTTTGAGATAAAGATGTGCTCCGAAAATACAGACAGGCTATAGGACTTTAACAAATATGGTTCTACCACGAATTTAATGATAACTTGCAATTTGTTTATATATAGTTAAAATATAGTTTAATGTAGTTTATGTATTGTATTATAGTTCAATACTCCGTTAAACTTTTGCAAAACATTGCAAAACAATTGTTTGCATCTAAAGAGGTTTAATTGTTAAAACACAGTATATCAAGGTTGTACGAAACGGGCATGGCAAGGTTTTCCACAACAAGAATATGTATAAATGCTTGCATGCGAGTTCCATCAGACCAATAACTTATAGTTAATTTATACTGATGAATTATCTTATATCTTATATCTTATATCTAAAAATCTAACGATCTATTGATAGTTTTCAGAAGTTGAAAATCTATCAGCTTTCAAAAGAGTTGGTAAAGGATATATAAGTTAAGAAGTTCTTTTCCCTCAGATGAAACGAGCATGGCAAAGATTGCCTTATTGTATCAATCAAAAAAAGCAATATTTCAACAATGTTTTATATAATATAAATCACTAAAATAAGGATAGTACCACAAATATATTTTTAGCAAAGAAAATGGTCTCGATCATATTCTAAACCTAACCTGCATTATTCATAAATTATCTATTACAA
>NZ_AHZV01000304.1 GCF_000250735.1 Anaerophaga thermohalophila str. Valhall | reverse complement strand
ATTTTTAAAAACTTTCCTACAACGAAGAGTTTGATCCTGGCTCAGGATGAACGCTAGCGACAGGCCTAACACATGCAAGTCGAGGGGTAACATGAGTAGCTTGCTACTTGATGACGACCGGCGCACGGGTGAGTAACGCGTATGCAACCTTTCTTCAACAGGAGAATAGCCCCCGGAAACGGGGATTAATGCTCCATGATGCTATTTTATTGCATGATAGAATAGTTAAAGCTGAGGCGGTTGAAGGTGGGCATGCGTGACATTAGCTTGTTGGCGGGGTAACGGCCCACCAAGGCGACGATGTCTAGGGGTTCTGAGAGGAAGGTCCCCCACACTGGTACTGAGACACGGACCAGACTCCTACGGGAGGCAGCAGTGAGGAATATTGGTCAATGGACGCAAGTCTGAACCAGCCATGTCGCGTGCAGGAAGACGGCCCTACGGGTTGTAAACTGCTTTTGTACGGGAAGAAAATGTCTTACGTGTAAGACTTTGCCGGTACCGTACGAATAAGCATCGGCTAACTCCGTGCCAGCAGCCGCGGTAATACGGAGGATGCGAGCGTTATCCGGAATTATTGGGTTTAAAGGGTGCGTAGGCGGAATGGTAAGTCAGCGGTGAAATACTGCAGCTCAACTGTAGTTGTGCCGTTGATACTGTCATTCTTGAGTATAGATGAGGTAGGCGGAATGAGTAGTGTAGCGGTGAAATGCATAGATATTACTCAGAACACCGATTGCGAAGGCAGCTTACTAAACTATAACTGACGCTGAAGCACGAAAGCGTGGGTATCAAACAGGATTAGATACCCTGGTAGTCCACGCTGTAAACGATGATTACTGGTTGTTTGGGCGAAAGAGCTCAAGCGACTGCGCGAAAGCATTAAGTAATCCACCTGGGGAGTACGTCGGCAACGATGAAACTCAAAGGAATTGACGGGGGCCCGCACAAGCGGTGGAACATGTGGTTTAATTCGATGATACGCGAGGAACCTTACCTGGGCTTAAATGGGGAGTGACAGGGGTAGAAATACCTTTTTCTTCGGACACTCTTCAAGGTGCTGCATGGTTGTCGTCAGCTCGTGCCGTGAGGTGTCGGGTTAAGTCCCATAACGAGCGCAACCCCTGTTGTCAGTTACCAGCACGTAGCGGTGGGGACTCTGGCAAGACTGCCGGTGTAAACCGCGAGGAAGGTGGGGATGACGTCAAATCAGCACGGCCCTTACGTCCAGGGCTACACACGTGTTACAATGGCCGGTACAGCGGGCAGCGGCGCGGCGACGCGTAGCGAATCCCGAAAGCCGGTCTCAGTTCGGATTGGAGTCTGCAACCCGACTTCATGAAGCTGGAATCGCTAGTAATCGCGCATCAGCCATGGCGCGGTGAATACGTTCCCGGGCCTTGTACACACCGCCCGTCAAGCCATGGAAGCCGGGCGTACCTGAAGTCTGTAACCGCAAGGAGCGGCCTAGGGTAAAACCGGTGACTGGGGCTAAGTCGTAACAAGGTAGCCGTACCGGAAGGTGTGGCTGGAACACCTCCTTTCTGGAGAGTAACGCACCGAATCATTAGGCGCAAGCGGAAGTCTCAAAAGAAAAAGTGGCAAAGGATAAGCTTTTACCCTGGTTTTGCATTAA
>NZ_AHZV01000305.1 GCF_000250735.1 Anaerophaga thermohalophila str. Valhall | reverse complement strand
ATTGAGCCCGACAGTTTTTAACCAAGAGCTCCCTCTGGCTCATAATTACCCGATGGTAAAGAGTTACTAATCTCTAATACAGTATTTTAGAATGAAACTATAATTGTTTTTAGAAAAAAAAGTGGGCTGAAAATTTGGATTACAACATAGAAGTGTCTGTCCATAAAGTACCATTTGCTGTGTTACGCTCGCCGCCAAAATCCTCATTTACGATTAGTAAACTTCGGTTTTGGCGACTTCGCAAGCCTTGCAACTGGTACTTTCTGAACAGACACACATATTGTAAAAATTTTTGCGAGTTTATAGACACGCGCTAATTATAGAAGCAAGGATTTTATGTAATTTCGTATGTTCCAAAAAGTTATTGTCAGGACAAAAAAATGTGCGAAAATTTTTCTGCACAACTGTTGTATAGTTTGAGCGAAGCAGCTATATTTGCATCGCAATTGAAAACAGGGCGCAGCCTGAAATGAAAACAAGTTTTCAGCAGTTTTTTCCAAATGTGGAGGAAAATAATCCGTTAAAATATAAGATTTAAAGAAGATTAATCCGCTAAAGCTACGGATACTAATAGGTGCAAAGTTTCTATTATTTGTAAGTTGTTATATTGATATGTTGTTATTTTGCAAATAGTTAATTTTCGAGCATTAGAGGAACTAAAAACGGGTCATTAAATTAATTGAAATAAATAAATTTATTCCTCAGTAGCTCAGTTGGTTAGAGCGGCGGACTGTTAATCCGTAGGTCGTAGGTTCAAGTCCTACCTGGGGAGCGAAAAGCTGTTCATTACCGGACGGCTTTTTTTTTGGGAATATTTCTATATAGACAGGGTTGCTTAATAACACTTAAATAATTAATAATAAATTATTTGCATCGCATTGTTCCATTTAAGGTGCAAGGTTCTTCATGCAAATCTTTAAAAATGTTTGCACCTTTAAATGTTCATTGTCAACATATCACTATTCAAAAGAATGTCGTAATAACGAACGATTTTAACTATTTAAGAGGCGCTGTGGCCTGTCCGCTTTCCGGGCCGGCGGATGGCGGGAAGCCAAAACGGGCGGCATTAATACGGATAAAAATTTCTTTTTAAGGTCGTATTGAACTCGCAAATATTTCCAATAGAAAGTCTTTATGCTGGTTTGAGAAATTACAGCTATGTTCTCGTTTCATGGCCTTGCGCAATGGCTGGAAATTTTGGCTTTCGCGGGGGGACAGGTTTAAGCGAATCAGACTTTTTGGTTTCGTTTTGGGGCAATGCCAAAAAAACAATGGAAAATGAATTTGTAACAGGCTGCTGCTGACTTTTTCAGCAGTCTCTAAATACCAATTATCAATGGATTTATAGGATTTTTCTAATCCATATATCAATCAGTTAAATTGATGATTTCTATAGAAAAAAACCTGCCGGGAAGAAATATCCTGGCAGGTTTTTTTATTTTTCCGAGTCTGTTTCTAAAGAGACTTTTAGGATTGGACTCATCAATGAATAATGAGTGCTTTATTTTTTATTCAAGTAGTGAATTCAGCATCCAAACTGTCTTTTCCTGCTCTGAAATAAAGTCACTTACCAAAGCATTGGTACCTTCATCATCAGCCTTTTCGGATACATCAAGAAGCTCTCTCTCAATTTTGATAAGAATGCTCAGATTATCCAGAGTTGCCTCAACCAATTTCATTCCATCACTTTCATTTTTTACAACCGGGATTTTAGATTTTTTCAGGTAATCCTCAAATGTATGCAGTGGTGTTCCTCCTAACGTAAGAATACGCTCCGCAACTTCGTCGATTTTCTCTGCTGCATCATCATAAAGTTCTTCAAATTTATTGTGAAGGGTGAAGAACATTTTACCTTTTACGTTCCAGTGAAAACCTCTGAGATTTTGATAATATACCTGAAAGCTGGCCAAAAGGTCATTCAGCTTTTCATTTACTTCTCCGGTGTCTTTTAGTCCGAGTAAATCATTTACTTTTTTCATAATTCTATCTTTTTTGTTTTTGTTTTGAACAAAATTACGGAATGTTTTAATGCCGGTCAAATTGAAATAGGTTATGGCGTATAGGTATTGACTATAATCTTTGTAAATGATCAGACACTATCCTTCCGTTTGTTTTATGAGTTTTTTCTCGCGATCAAATTGAGTGCAGAACCTGCCTTATACCAGGCAATCTGTTGATCGTTGTATGTATGAAGCGCTTTGATGGTATCTTTTGAACCGTCTGAATGAACAACTTCAACAGTAATTGGCCTGTCCGGGGCAAACTTCTCCAGGTCGATGAAGTTGAATGTGTCATCTTCCTGGATTTTGTCATAGTCGTCTTCATTTTCAAATGTAAGCGCCAGCATACCTTGTTTTTTCAGGTTTGTTTCGTGTATTCGTGCAAAACTCTTAACCAGTACTACTTTAACACCAAGGTGGCGTGGTTCCATGGCTGCATGCTCACGCGATGAACCTTCTCCATAGTTATGGTCGCCAACAACTACGGTGGGAATCCCATTTGCTTTATATGCTCTTTGAACGTCGGGAACTTTCCCGTATTCACCCGTAAGTTGGTTTTTAACCTTGTTGGTTTCATGGTTGAATGCATTAACTGCACCAATTAGCATGTTGTCGGAAATGTTGTCAAGATGTCCGCGAAAACGTAACCAGGGCCCGGCCATCGAGATATGGTCGGTTGTACATTTTCCTTCGGCTTTAATGAGCAGTTTGGCACCTGTAATGTTTTTTCCATCCCAGGGCTCAAAAGGTTTCAGAAGTTGAAGACGTTTGCTGTCGGGTTTTACAATAACCTCTACTTTCGAACCGTCTTTGGCCGGTTCCTGATAACCCGGGTCTTTAACGTCGAATCCTTTTGGAGGCAACTCGAATCCGGTCGGGGGATTCAGTTTAACTTCTTCGCCTTTGTCATTGGTAAGTGTATCAGTGAGTGGATTGAATCCCAGTTCACCTGATATGGCAATGGCTGTAACCAGTTCGGGCGAAGCTACGAAAGCATGTGTGTTGGGATTGCCGTCTGCACGTTTGGCAAAATTGCGGTTGAAAGAGTGGACAATGGTATTTTTTTCCTGTTTGTCGGCGCCTTCACGGGCCCACATTCCGATACATGGTCCGCAGGCATTGGCAAAAACCTTTCCGCCCATTTTTTCGAAAAGGTCAATATATCCGTCTCTTTCAATGGTATATCGTACCTGCTCGGAACCGGGTGTTACGGTAAATTCCGACTTTGCCTTCAGTCCCTTTTCGACGGCCTGTTTTGCAATAGAAGCAGCTCTTGAAATATCCTCGTATGATGAGTTGGTACATGAACCGATAAGTCCAAACTCCACTTTGGTGGGCCAACCGTTTTTCTTTGCCTCCTCACGTACTTTCGAAATAGGAGTAGCCAGGTCGGGGGTGAACGGACCGTTGAGATGCGGTTCAAGTTCATTGAGGTTGATTTCTATGACCTGGTCAAAGTATTTTTCCGGATCGGCATAGGTTTCGGGGTCTCCTATTAGGTGTTCCTTTATTTTGAGCGCTTCATCAGCCACATCGTCCCGCTTTGTTGCCCGCAGGTAACGCACCATAGCTTCATCGAAGCCAAAAGTTGAAGTGGTAGCACCTATTTCGGCTCCCATATTGCCGATAGTACCTTTTCCTGTTGCAGAGAGAGAGCGGGCTCCTTCACCGAAATATTCCAGAATGTATCCCGTTCCGCCCTTTACGGTTAAGAGCCCTGCTACTTTGAGAATTATATCTTTCGGGGCTGTCCATCCGTTGAGTTTTCCAGTCAGTTTAACCCCGATAAGTTTGGGAAATTTAACTTCCCAGGGCATACCGGCCATTACATCCACGGCATCGGCACCACCAACACCAACGGCAACCATTCCCAGCCCGCCGGCATTCGGAGTGTGTGAGTCGGTGCCGATCATCATTCCGCCGGGGAACGCGTAATTTTCGAGTACTACCTGGTGGATGATACCTGCTCCCGGTTTCCAGAATCCCAGACCGTATTTATTGCAAACCGAACTAAGGAAATCATATACCTCTTTGTTGGTTACCTGGGCGTTCTCCAGATCATCCCTGGCTCCAACCTTTGCCTGAATCAGGTGGTCGGCATGGACTGTTGATGGAACTGCCACTTTATCTTTGCCTGCCTGCATGAATTGCAGAAGGGCCATCTGAGCTGTAGCATCCTGCATGGCGACGCGATCGGGTGAAAAGTTGACATACGATTTTCCCCGTTCAAAGGGTTGCTTTGGAAGACCATCTGCCAGATGGCTGTAGAGTATTTTTTCTGTCAAAGTAAGCGGTCTTTTCAGTAGTGTCCTGGCAGCCTTGACTTTTTCGTCCATGCCGGCGTATACCCTTTTGATCATATCAATGTCGAATGCCATATTTATGTGTTTTTTTGTAAGTTTATCAGATGCTTTTGTTACGAATTGACAAATTTAGTGAAAACTTGCCATTTTTCTTATTTTCGGGGATAAAGGACTGACTTTTAATATCCCATTGCTGTTATCTGTTATTTCCGGATTGTAAAGCAGCAAAACAGATGTTAAAGGAATATGGAAACTTTCACATATTGATAACAAACAGTGCCTGTTTTTGTTGAGGATTGTCGGGCTTCGTCAAAAAAAACGCCTCCTTCAAAAGAGAAGGAGGCGCTCATAGATATAACGAAATCGTTTACTTGTAATTAGGCATTGTCCACAGAGTACATGTGTTGTACCAATTCAACAACTTTTGTTGAATATCCCATCTCATTATCGTACCAGCTGATTACCTTCACGAAGTTATCGTTCAGTCCGATGCCGGCACCTGCATCGAAAATGGAGGTGCGGGTGTCACCAACAAAGTCGTTGGAAACAACGGCGTCTTCAGTATATCCGAGGATTCCTTTCAGTTCGCCTTCAGAGGCTTCCTTCATAGCTTTGCAAATATCTTCGTATGAAGCACCTTTTTCCAAACGGCAGGTCAGGTCAACTACCGAAACATCCGGAGTTGGAATACGGAATGCCATACCTGTCAGTTTGCCGTTCAGTTCGGGAATAACTTTACCTACAGCTTTTGCAGCACCTGTAGATGAGGGGATAATGTTTTGTCCTGCTCCACGCCCGCCGCGCCAGTCTTTCATGGAGGGACCATCAACAGTTTTTTGAGTTGCAGTAGTAGCGTGAACGGTGGTCATCAGTCCTTCAACAATACCGAATTTATCGTTCAGAACTTTGGCAATAGGTGCCAGACAGTTGGTTGTACATGAAGCATTTGAAACAAAGTTCATATCTTTACTGTACTTGTCCTGATTTACACCCATAACAAACATAGGGGTGTCATCCTTTGACGGAGCTGACATGATTACTTTCTTTGCACCAGCGTCGATATGCCCCTGTGCTTTTTCTTTGGTCAGGAAAATTCCGGTTGATTCAACCACGTATTCAGCTCCTACTTCGCTCCATTTCAGGTCGGCGGGATTTTTTTCGGAAGTGACACGGATGGCGTTCCCGTTAACAACGAGTTTGCCGTCTTTTACTTCAACATCACCCTGAAAACGACCATGAGTAGAGTCGTATTTGAGCATGTAGGCCATGTAGTCAACGTCAATCAAATCGTTGATTCCTACAACCTGTACATTGTCGAAGTTCTGAGCAGCACGGAATACCAGACGCCCAATCCGGCCAAAACCGTTAATACCAATCTTAATTTTTGACATATTATCGCTTTTTTAGTGATTATATTAATTATACCTCTCGATTACGCGGTACAAAAGTAAGAAATCATAGCAAAAACATCAAGAAATAACATGCTGAAATTCTTAAATAAACGTTAATAACAACATGGGGGGTTTAAGAGATGAAATAATTTCTTTTTTGTTTTTAAGACGAAATCAGCCCGGTTCTCTTTACACAATCTTTTTGGTGGAAATATTTGTTTAAATGGAGTAAATTTTTTATTCAAAAGATGTAAAGATTTTGATTTTATTTGCTTTAAAATCTGTTTGTCAAATTGATACGTTTCATGAGATGAAAAGAACCTAAAGTTGATATTGACAAACAGAACAGAAAATGACAGTTGAATTTTTTGTAATTTTGAGGAGGTTGAAAACTAAATAGTGTCCGTCTATAAATTACGCAAAAGTTGTTTTTGGTCATGTGTCTGTTCAGAAAGTACCAGTTGCAAGGCTTGCGAAGCCGCCAAAAACGGAGTTTACTACTCGTAAATGAGTATTTTGGCGGTGAGCGTAACACAGCAAATGGTACTTTATGGACAGACACTAAATACTGTCAGAATAAACTTTTACATTAATAACAAATGAATAAAAACTATTGACTGAATTATTTTTTTAAAAAATCATCATTCTGTTTATTAAATAAGTAAGAAAAAATAAAGTCATGAGTAACACAGAAAGAATAAGCTTAAAAGGAAAAAATCGGGTATAGCCTTGGTGACCTTGCAGCCAACCTTATTTTCCAGACTTTGATGACATTTTTGGCTTTTTTCTACACCGATGTGTACAAAATTCCGCCATCGTCAGCTTCAGCTATTATTTTTGCCGGGGGAATGGTCGGGGCATTCTTTACTCCCCTTATGGGAATCATTGCCGATCGCACAAAAACACGTTGGGGAAAATTCCGTCCCTGGGTATTATGGACTGCCATACCCTTTGGTATTATCGCCATCCTTACTTTTTCAACACCTGATTTTAGTACCGAGGGTAAGATAGCCTATGCTATGATAACCTACATTCTTTTAGTTATTGTATATGCGGCCAACAATTTACCATATTCTGCTTTAAGCGGAGTGATCACAGGAAATATGGCGGATCGGAACAGCATCTCTTCTTTTCGCTTCACCGGAGTAATGATTGCTCAGTTTGTTGTTCAGGTTATATTACTTCCTTTGGTATTTATTTTAGGTGATGGCGACCGCGCTGCAGGCTTTGAGATTGTAATTGGTATTTTTGCCGGAATCGGAGTACTTTTCTTCCTGATCACTTTCTTTACCACCAAAGAAAGAATAGTGCCGTCCATGGAACAAACTACTACTCTGAAGCAGGATATTAAGGACCTTGTTAAAAACAAGCCGTGGATTATAATGTTGATTCTTACCACTTTTATCTTCATAACTCTTGCTCTAAAAAGTGGTGTTTATGTCTATTATTTCGAAAACTACCTGAGTCAGGCCCATCTTTCTGCCTTTCTTACCGATATTGGGTTCAACGGTTTGATTAATAACATTGACAGGTTCTTCGAGAATATGGGGGCTGTTGGTTTCCGCTGGCCCAATGATGCGCCTACATCCGGTTTCAGCCTTTTCAATGCGGTTGGTATCATAATGATGCTTGTGGGAATTGCCCTCTCGAAATCGCTCGCTGATAAATACGGAAAACGTGATGTCTTCATGGTCGGGCTGATAGGGGCAATGATTTCTCAGTTTTTGTTTTTGTTTTTGTCTCCTTATGCCATAGGGTTGGTTTATCTCCTTCAAATTTTTCATGGTTTTTCATACGGTTTAACCATTCCTCTGCTGTGGGCTATGATTGCCGATGTTGCCGACTATTCGGAATGGAAAAATAACAGGCGGGCTACTGCAATTGTTTTTTCAGCCATGGCTTTCGGGTTGAAGGTAGGAATGAGTCTTGGAGGTACTATACTTGCCGGATTGCTTGCACTTTTCGGCTACAATGAGCAACTGGATGTTCAGCCGGATATTGCCATCCAGGGTATTAAGCTGACGATGAGTGTATTCCCTGCTTTGACTTTCCTGGTGGGAGTTGTAAGTTTGTTCTTCTACGAAATAAATAAATCGATGGAAGTACGGATTGAACAGGATCTCCTGGCCCGGCGCAATAAGGGAAAAGAGGAAAATAAGGAAGAATAATATTTCAATACTCCGTTAAACTTTTGCAATACGCTGCAAACCAATTGTTTGAGCCCAAAGAGGTTTGGCTGTAAAAATGCAGTAGATCAAGGTTGTAACAATCATCTTACATCTTATATCTAAAAATCTAACCATCTGTTGAAATTTATTACCAACTATGAATAACATTAAAAAGATTATTACCGGAACCTCTCTTTTGGCTATTTTGTTGTTGCTGATCAGTTGCAGCCACTCCCAAAAAAAGGAATCATATACTTTTAAGGAAGCATTTGAAGGAAAATTCCTTGTGGGCGTTGCCTTAAATACCAGGCAGATTTCTGGACAGGAGCCCAAAGCAATTGATTTGGTAAAGAAACACTTTAATTCTGTTGTGGCAGAAAATTGCATGAAGATGGAAAGAATTCATCCCGAAGAGGATGCATACTACTGGGATGATGCCGATGCTTTCGTCGAGTTCGGAGAGGCTAACGACATGCATATTGTAGGTCATACCCTGGTATGGCATTCGCAAACGGCTCCCTGGATATTTGTTGATGAAAATGGGGATGATGTTTCCCGCGAAGTGCTTATTGAGCGGATGAAGAGCCATATACAAACCATTGTAACCCGTTACAAAGGACGTGTGGATGGATGGGATGTGGTGAACGAAGCCATTGAAGGCGATGGCTCGTGGCGCGATAGTAAGTGGTACAAAATTATTGGACCTGAATTTGTTGAACTCGCATTTAAATTTGCACACGAAGCAGATCCGGAAGCTGAACTTTATTACAATGATTACGGTGTGTCTGGCCGTGCCAAATGTGATGGTATCTACAATATGGTTAGCGACCTTATGGAGAAAGGAATAAAAATTGACGGGATAGGGCTGCAGGGACATGTCAATATTGATGCTCCCGAAGTTTCAGAGATGGAAGAATCCGTCGAAAAGCTTTCTTCACTTGGTCTTGATCTTATGATTACCGAGTTGGACATGACTGTTCTCCCCTGGCCGTCGGAGGAAGTAACAGCTGATATTTCACTGGATTATGAATTATCAAAGGAATATGATCCTTATTCAGAGAGTCTTCCCGACTCGGTTTTCCGGGAAATGATGGATCGGTATACAGCGTATTTTGAAATGTTTCTCAGGCATCATGAGAATATTTCGAGAGTTACGTTCTGGGGCGTCCATGATGGAGTATCCTGGAGAAATGACTGGCCCATTGAAGGACGAACCGACTATCCTTTGCTGTTCGACAGAAATTATCAGATGAAAGAAGGTGTGGATGAAATACTGAAAATGGCTGCTGAAATGGATTAGTGTTCGTTTTTAGTTAGTGCTTGTCAATAATAGTCAGTTAAAAATAGCCAAAACACAGAGACGCAGTGGGGCAAAGTTTTTATTATTAAGAGAGTTGTGGCTTGTGTCATTAATTGTGTGAACAACTAATTACCACGCATCTGTAAAAGTTTAAAAGAATATTGGGAGATACACTAATTTTATAGTACTCGTCTACAATAGATCGTTAGATTTTTAGATATAAGTAATTTAGTCAATAGTTTTTAGTCAATAGTCAATAGGAGTGACTTAGAGGTACTGACATATTTCAAAAGCTGACAAAATTGCATAAATAACATGTTTTGAGCGGTTTGTGGTTTTGTTAGATATAAGATGATTCATAATAATAATTGATATACTGTATTTTAATAAACAAACACTAATAGGCATAAATAATTGATTTGCAGTTTGTTGTAAAAGTTTGACGGAGTGTTAATTTTATGGACAGACACTAAATAGTGCGTGTCTATAAACTTTCAAAAAATTTTTTCAGTATGTGTGTCTGTTCAGAAAGTGCCAGTTGCAAGGCTTGCGAAGCCGTCAAAAACGGAGTTTACTTTTCGTAAATGAGTATTTTGACGGTGAGTGTAACACAGCAAATGGCACTTTATGGACAGAAACTAAATAAAATTTGAATATAAAAAAGACAGAGTTATGGTTAGAGATCATTTGAGAAAGGACATTTTTATTGCGGATCCGGCAGTTCATGTTTTTAACGGGAAACTTTATATTTACCCATCTCACGACTTTGATGCCGGAGTTCCAGAGGATGATCTGGGATCGCATTTTGCTATGGAAGATTATCACATTTTTTCCATGGACGACATCGACAGTGAAGCTAAGGACCACGGGGTGGCACTTCATGTTAAAGACATTCCCTGGGCCGGTCGTCAGTTGTGGGACTGCGATGCAGCATACAAGAACGGGAAGTATTATCTTTACTTTCCATTAAAAGATAAAACCGACATTTTCAGAATCGGAGTAGCAATTAGCGACAAGCCGGAAGGGCCTTTTGTACCGGAGCCATTCCCGATTTTGGGCAGCTACTCCATCGATCCTTGTGTTTTTGAAGATGAGGACGGCAAGCATTATATGTATTTTGGCGGTATATGGGGCGGGCAGCTTCAGCGTTACCGGAATAATAAGGCTATTGAATGCGGCAGCCAACCGGGCGATGATGAACCTGCTTTATGTGCCAAAGTGGCGGTTATGAGAGATGATATGCTTCAGTTTGGTGAGGAACCCAAAGATGTTATTATCCTCGACGAAAACGGGGAACCATTGAAGGCAGGTGACAATGAACGCCGCTTTTTTGAAGCGTCCTGGATGCATAAATATAACGGGAAATACTACTTTTCTTACTCAACAGGGGATACTCATAAACTGTGCTATGCCATTGGGGATAATCCTTACGGTCCATTTACTTACAAAGGCGTGATCCTTAATCCTGTAAAAGGATGGACTACTCATCATTCCATTGTGCAGTTTAAAGGAAAATGGTATTTGTTTTTCCACGATGTGGAGATTTCGGGAAAAACTCATCTGAGAAGTACCAGGTTTGCCGATTTGAATTACAGAGAGGATGGTTCCATTGAAACAATAACGGTCAATTATAAATAATTACATAGATCGGCAAAAAGAAACTTTTGGAAGTGGACTTCACGATCTATGTTAACCT
>NZ_AHZV01000306.1 GCF_000250735.1 Anaerophaga thermohalophila str. Valhall | reverse complement strand
TTAATAGCTTTTCTTTTTTAAAGCTTTATACTAAACAGTGGCCATTTGCTACAGGATTTTTAGCGGAGCTTACAGTTGCGCGTCAGCCCATGATTTTCACATGGTTCCCTATTAAACCCGTTTTACCGGGTATCTTAATGTCCATAAAGATGTGAATGCACTAAACCAAGAGTGCAAATATAAATATTTTTATGATATAAAATAACATGCAAATTATATAGTGATTTAAATAACTCAAATATATGTTTAAATAACAACACACAGAACTTATCTAGTGCTATCAAAAAAACGCCAATTGCTGCGTTGGGCTTGCCTAAAAAACAGGAGTTTTCTTGCTGGCACTATCTAACATGTATAAACTCTTTTTTGGGATGATTTCTGATCATTTCATTGACAGAATCGATCGATATTTCATTTTTTACGATATTACCGGTACCCGGTTCTCTCAACTGCTGGATATAATAATTGGTATCAGCTATATCCGCAATACTCCGAAGGTCAACAATTGATAACTCCGAAGCCAGAGTGGTTCTGAATTCATGCGAAATATCTCCCTTTTTTAACCGTTCAACAGATCGGTTAATGCTTTCAAACATTTTGCGGTTAAATAAATGACCTGCAATTTCTTTGTATCGGTCGTATTCGAGTGGCGCTTTAATATCCATAGCAACATAGTCGACCAACTGATAATCGATGAGGCAGCATAACATATCCGGATTGGTTCCGTTTGTATCCAACTTTACTTTCATATCCATGTTTTTTATCAGTTCTAAAAAAACGGGCAATTTTTTATGTAATGTGGGTTCCCCACCGGTTACAACAACTGCATCCAGCATTTTTTTGTTTTTGCTGATCCAGTCCAGTAATTCAGCAACATCGTATTTAGACGCTTTCCTTATTTTATCGGGGAGTACCAGTTGAGCGTTGTGACAATAGCTGCATCTGAAATTACAACCAGCTGTAAACACAATGGCTGATATATATCCCGGAAAGTCTATGAGACTCTGTTTCAGAAAACCGCCAACAGGCAAATCCGGAATTTTTTTCCGATGGTGCATTTCGCAACATATATCCCAGCTTATGAGCGGCGGCTTTAGAGGCTGGCAATATTTTTTATCGTATTCCGATTTATTCAATGGCATTTTAATTGTTTTTATGCCGTTTGAATGACCGGAGAAAGCCATCCAAACGGAAATAGTGAAAACATCTTGCTTGAACACTTATGCTTCTTCCAACACTTTCACTCCTCGGGAATCAAATAAAGCCCTGCTTTTGAATTCTTCCTGTTTTCCCTCGTTCCAGTGGTCGACCGGTCGCAGGTACCCTACAATACGTGAAAAAACCGTGCACTTTTGTTGCTTTCCGGCGGCCTCGCATTTGGGACAAACGGGATGCTCGCCATAAAGATACCCGTGTTGGGGGCAAATGCTGAAAGTGGGTGACAAGGTAATGTATGGAAGCCGGAAGTTTTCAGTAATTTTTTGGATCAGTTGCTTAACAGACTCCACAGGGAGCCGGTTCTCTCCAACAAATGTGTGAAAAACAGTCCCACCAGTGTACAAGGTTTGCAATTCATCCTGTAATTCAAGAGCTTCAAAAAGATCATCGGTATAGTTGACCGGCAATTGTGTGGAATTGGTATAATAGGGTTCTCCTCCATCGTTTACCGATTCCTGATTGGCAACTATAATATCCGGGTATTCCTTTTTATCGATGCGGGCCAAACGATAAGAAGTACCTTCTGCAGGTGTGGCTTCCAGGTTGTAGATATGCCCGGTTTCTTCCTGGAACTGCTCCAGTTTGTGCCGCATAAAATTCATGGTTTTTAAGGCAAACGCATGACCTTCCGGGTCGGCAATGGAGCAACCGAGAAAATTCAGCGCACATTCGTTCATCCCGATAAGTCCGATGGTGGAAAAATGATTTCCCCAGTATGAATGGTTCTTTTTATATAGATGCCTCAGGTAAAATTTGGAGTAAGGATATAACCCCTGTTCTGTCAGTTTCTCAATGACTTTGCGTTTAATCTCCAGACTTTCTTTGGCCTGTTCCATAAGATGTTCCAGACGGTTAAAATAATCCTCTTCCGATCGTGCCTCATAACCAAGTCGCGGTAAATTGAGTGTTACCACACCAACCGAACCTGTCAGGGGATTGGATCCGAACAAACCTCCTCCCCTTTTTTTCAGCTCCCGTTTGTCGAGACGTAAACGACAACACATGCTGCGTACATCGTCAGGGTCCATATCCGAATTAACAAAATTGGAAAAATAGGGAATCCCGTACTTGGAAGTCATCTCCCAAATATATTTATAGTCGGAATTATCCCAGTCAAAATCAGGCGTAATATTATAGGTGGGAATTGGAAAAGAAAAAACACTGCCATTGGCATCTCCTTCCATCATTACCTCGGCATAAGCCTTATTGAAAACATCCATCTCTTTTTGGAAGTCACCATAAGTTTCTTCCATAATCCTGCCACCGATTACAACAGGCTGATCTTTTAAAAAGCCAGGCACCTTCAGATCAAGAGTTACATTGGTAAAAGGCGTCTGAAATCCCACACGGGTTGGTATATTCATGTTAAAGAAAAATTCCTGCAAACACTGTTTCACCTGAGAATATTCCAGTTTATCGTATCGGATAAACGGAGCCAGATATGTGTCAAAATTCGAGAATGCCTGAGCCCCTGCAGCTTCGCCCTGCATAGTATAGAAAAAATTTACAACCTGTCCGAGAGCGGTTCTCAGATGTTTTGCAGGATGGCTCTGAACTTTAGAGTCAACTCCTTTGAAGCCGGTTAACAACAAATCCTCCAAATCCCAGCCAACACAATAAACACTGAGAAAACCAAGATCATGGATATGAAAACGACCCGACTTGTGATTCTCTGCAATTTCTTTCGGATAAATCTGGTTCAGCCAATATTGAGAACTAACAATAGTCGAGATATGCTGATTCAGCCCCTGAAGTGAATATGTAGAATTGGCACTCTCCTTAATACGCCAGTCTTTAAGGTTGACGTAATCTTCAACCATATCGATATTAGAGAAAAGCTCTTTGGTATTTCGAATATTCTGATGCTGATAGCGATAAATAATAAATGCTCTGGCAGCCTGAAACTCTCGCGAATCGAAAAGCACCTTTTCCACCAGGTCCTGAATTTCCTCAACAAAAGGCGGTGTGTTTCTCTTTTTCAGATTAAGTTTTTCGACTACTTCACGGCAATACTTAGAAGCTTTTTTTCTGTCGGGGTTTCCGACAGCGCGAAGGGCTTTGAAAATGGCAAAAGTAATTTTCTCTTCATCAAAGAATACGTGGTGGCCATCACGCTTAACAACAAGCGTGGCATCAACCAAAGCTGCATTTTTCTTCATTGCATTTAAATTTTAAGGTTTGCAAAATGATACAATGCAGCTTCCGGAAAAAGAATTGGACAGGAAATATTTACCTCAAAAAATACAAGATAGATACCTCTCCTTTGCTTTTCGCCCGAAAGCTACGGATTGATTATTCGTCGGCAGGTCTTCTGGCTTGTCCTGTTTTGATGGCCTTCTCAACCTTAAAGGTCAATGGCATTTGAAGTATCAAAACATCATTAGGACTTACAGCTGCGGGGACAGCTCCTGATTTTCACAGGATTCCCTTTTAATTCTTTCCGACTGATCATCAGAAAGAAAACCGATAAATTTTGTTTTAATCTGAAATCAAAGATAGGTATTTTTCTTTGATGATTCTGTTTTGGGGTTGGTCATTTTTTCCCTCACTCCTGTTTTCTGAAATGTTAAAAAATGGTTTCTGTTCTTTTTTTCTTCAGAAATATATCCCCAACAATAGTTAACCAAAAGTAATGAAACGAGCATAGCAAGGATTGCAACAACAAGAATATTGATAAATACTTCCATGCGAGTTCCATTCGACCTTAAAAATTAAATTTTATACGAATAAATAGTATGTGTCTATAAACTCCCTAAAAATTTTTACAATTTGAGTGTCTGTTCAGAAAGTGCCAGTTGCAAGGCTTGCGAAGTCCGAAAATACGGAGTTTACTCATCGTAAATGAGTAATTTTCGGACGAGCGTAACACAGTAAATGGCACTTTATGGACAGATACTAAATAGTTAAAGTTGTTCATTATTATGATATTCTTTTGAATAGTGATATATAGAAATCTAATGATCTGTTGTTTATATATTAAAGCGAATTATGCCTGAGAGTGAAGTTTTTTAGTTATTTTCAACGTCATAAATCAATTATTTTTATTTCCAATTCAAAAATCAATGGAAACAAAACACATCCTTTACACATTGGCCATTGCCCTGACAATTCTTTCCTGCGGAACAAATAACCAGGAGAATGATAAGAACTCAGGAGAAACCGGTTCAAACGAATTGAAGTCCGTCAATATCGGTGATGCCAAAACAGTAGTAGAATTATTAGAAGTAGCCGAAAAAAATGTTGATAAAGAAGTTGTGGTAACCGGACTGGTTACACACGTTTGTCGTCACAGCGGAAAACGATGTTTTCTGATGGATAATAACGGAAAAACATCCATCAGACTGGAAGCCGGAGGTAACATCAACGGGTTTAATCAGGAATTGTCGGGTAGTAAACTGGTGGCCAAAGGAATTTTGAGAGAAAACCGGCTCTCATCTTCATACATCGACGAATGGGAAGAAAAAACACTCGAAGAAAAAGAAAAGGCAGAAATTGATGAAGATGCATGCAGCTCAGAACTCAATAATATAAAAGAGATGCGAAACTGGATGAAAGAAAACAACAAAGACTATTATGCCGTCTATTATATTGAAGGAATTGATTATGAAGAGATAGAATAACGGATGTGGTTAACATTTTAAAATGCAATCTTTAGTACAATAACCCGTTAAAACAAGCCTAAACGCAGAGACGCGATGACGCAAAGATTTAATTATGAGAGAGTTGATGTTTGTTTTCTGAGTTTTACAAACAATTTATTACCAGTCATTCGTAAAAGTTAAACGGATTATAATTAGTGCGTGTCTATAAACTCGCAAAAAATTTTTACAGTATGCGTGTCTGTTCAGAAAGTGTCATTTACAAGGCTTGCGAAGTCCGAAAATACGGAGTTTACTTTTCGTAAATGAGTAATTTTCGGACGAGCGTAACACGGTAAATGGCACTTTATGGACAGACACTAATTAGTGCGTGTCTATAAACTCA
>NZ_AHZV01000307.1 GCF_000250735.1 Anaerophaga thermohalophila str. Valhall | reverse complement strand
ATATATTGATTTTTTCAGTGAAATCAGGGATGATGGAGGAAGAAATTATTTCAGGCTGGTAATACTCTTATGCCATTGTGCTTGCTCTTTTTTAATAAATTACGTAAGCCTTCGGTCTCTCACGTATTGTAAAAAGTAAAAATTTTCCCCAAGCCGGGGAATGCCGGCCTGGGAGTTGGATTTTTCTAAGTTCTACTGGAATCTATTGGAATTAGTTGGAGCTTTCAGAGAAATTCCGGCAATTGTTGGATTTTTTCCAATTGTGAGGCAAAAGATCGGCCAGGTCCAGATCGTAGTTGCTATGGTACAATGCAATTTTGGCCAACACATCGGTCATCCACTCTCGGGAATTAACATCACTGGCTTTACAGCATCCCAACAAAAAATACATGATGGCAGCATTTTCTGCGGCGCCATGGTTACTACAAAACAGATATCCTTTTCTTCCAACGGCCAGGTGCCTGATGGCTCTTAGGGAGGTCTTGCATTATTTTAATTCCACTATGGTACGATTGGGAGCTTCTCTTTGCAAAGAGGTAAGAGAGTGAAGAACCGGATTTCAATTCCACCATGGTACGATTGGGAGTTTTTTAGCTTTATATAGTTAACAATATATTATTTATATTTCAATTCCACCATGGTACGATTGGGAGAAGCTTCCAAGAAAGTTATTTCCGTCGATTGACTTCTGCATTT
>NZ_AHZV01000308.1 GCF_000250735.1 Anaerophaga thermohalophila str. Valhall | reverse complement strand
TTAAAAGAGTATTTCAAATTATAAGTCCCCCTTGGGGGGATTAGGGGGCCTCTGTGTCTACTCTGTGAAACTCTGTGAAAACAAAAAAATAAATAAAACGGCACACTTGGCATGCTTGTTTCGTACAACCTTGATATACTGTATTTTAATAAACAAATCTCTGTAAACAAAAACAATTGGTTTGCAGGGTATTGCAAAAGTTTAACAGAGTATTGTTCAATAAAATTTGAATTAAATGCAAAAGGAAATCAACCGATTCATTAAAATTCCATTGGTATTATCAGTGGTTGCTTTGATATCCCTTGGTTCGGGATGTAACAACACAGGATCGAAGAAATCATCAGGAAAGGATGAAAAAACACTTCCCCAACTTCAGACCCCCGACTTCAATGCAGATTCGGCCTATCAATATGTACAGAAACAGGTTGAATTTGGTCCACGCGTGCCAAACACCCCGGAACACGAAGCTTGTGCCAACTGGCTCGAAGCGAAAATGAAAAGCATGGGTGCCGAAGTCATTGTACAGGAAGGTAAAGTAACGGCCTTTGACAACTCGGTCTTAAACATCAAAAACATCATTGCACAATTTCAGCCCGAAAAAAATGATCGCATCCTGCTATTTGCCCATTGGGACACGCGTCCGTTTGCCGATTATGACCCCGATCATGACAAGCGCAATCAGCCCATCGACGGAGCCAACGACGGCGGCAGCGGCGTAGGTGTATTGATGGAAATCGCACGTCACCTGAAAGACAACCCTGCACATGCGGGTATCGACATCATCTTTTTCGATGCTGAAGATTATGGCACCGCGCAACATCGTAATCTTCCATACAAGGAAGATACCTGGTGCCTGGGCAGCCAGTTCTGGGGCAAAAATCCGCATAAAAAAAACTATTATGCCCGTTATGGTATTCTGCTGGATATGGTTGGAGCCAAAGAGGCCAGGTTCTTTCAGGAGCGGCATTCAATGGATATTGCCCCCGGTCTGGTTGATCACATCTGGAATACAGCCGCAAAGATCGGATATGGCAATTTCTTCGTTTTCAGAAAAGGCGGATACATCACCGATGACCATTTATATGTGAACGAATATACAGGTATCCCTGCCATCGATATTATAGAATTTGACCCGGCAAGTAATACTTCTTTTGGTAAATACTGGCACACTCACGATGATAATATGGAAATCATTGACAGAAGTACGCTTAAAGCAGTAGGACAAACGGTTATGGAAGTGTTGTACAATAGTCCTTTCTAGCTCCCACAAAGGGAGGAGAAGGCCACCTCTGACTTCCCCCGGGGGATAAAGGTACTCTTTTGATTGAGAGTGAATAAAAAGGTTCATCCACCACTCTGTGTGACTCTGTATGCCCTCCGTTATGCTCTGTGAAACAATAAATTACACAACTCATCCCGATTTCTTCGGGAGAGCATCACAAATGACACAAAGAGTATCACAGGGTTAATAGACAGCCTCAGAAAAAACCCAAATATGACTGGCATAAGACAAAAAGTTTTAGCAGGCACCAAACAACCAAAAGTTCAGCAGAGATTGCTCCCGGCCGAAGGACCGTTAGCGGCTGGTTGCGACGAAGCCGGACGCGGCTGTCTGGCCGGTCCCGTAGTGGCTGCTGCCGTTATTTTACCCGAAGACTTTGACCATCCTTTACTCAACGATTCCAAACAACTTTCTGAAGAGAAACGGGACCTTCTTCGCAGCGTCATCGAAAAGGAATCCCTGGCCTGGGCCGTAGCAATGGTACACAACGAAGAGATCGACCGGATCAATATTCTCAATGCCTCCATCCGGGCAATGCATCTGGCTATCGGACAATTGAAACCACAACCACTGTCGTTACTTATCGACGGAAACCGGTTTCACCCTTACGGAAAAACGAAACACCAGTGTATTGTTAAAGGCGACAGCATCTATAAATGCATAGCGGCTGCCAGCGTGCTGGCCAAAACACATCGCGACGAGTACATGCTGAAGCAACATGAGAAATATCCCTTTTATGCCTGGAACAAAAATAAAGGTTACCCCACCAAAATGCACCGGCAGGGCATTGAAGAACACGGGGCCTCCCCGCTACACCGCCTGTCTTTTAAATTAACGGAACAGCAATTGAAATTGGTGTTCTAAACATAAAAAATGGCCATCTTTCGAAAGAAAGACAGCCATATTTCTATTCTAAAATATTCTTAAAAGCTCCTAAAAAGCGTAACTTACACCAAGCTGAAATCTAACGGTCTATTAAACTTGCCATTCATAATCAGTCATTTCTATTAATTTTTTGCTGCTAATCATTGGGAAGTGCAACAAAAAAGCCGACTCCAAAATCTGGTGTCGGCTCTTTAAATCATATTTAGAATTCCTAAAATAAAATACCGACTGATAAGGCAAGTTGCTCAAATGCTGTGTCGTATTTGAGTTCGCCGAAAAACTGGTTCATCGAAGCTCCAATACCAAGGTTTAAACCTATTTCACTGTCATCTGCATCCCATCCATCAAATTCTGCACCGTCATATTCCCATTTCCAGTGGCTGTAATTTAATCCCCCAAGAGCATATAACCGCGCATTATCTAAATCATGAAAATAATAATGGGCGTTGGCATTTAATTGCCATAAATTAAAATCACCTAAATCTCCTCCACTGGGAAGATAATAAGTAAAATCAGGTGATATGGTCCATTCTTCATTAATGGCATAGTCTCCTTTTAAAGTAATCCCAATACCAATTTTTTCGCCATCCTCGTCGACAGCTGCTTCAGTTCCGAAAGTTAATCCACCCCCTACTTTAAATTGAGCAGAAGTTGCTGTTAACATTAACATAGCTGCAATTACAATAAATAATTTCTTCATGACCCTTAATTTTAGTTAAAAAATTTAATAAAACCGACTATTCCTTTCGGCATATTTATGAATGCAAATTACGTGTTCGCAACATAAACTTCAAGTGTATTTAGGATAATTGCCTCTATTTAATGATAAACAACACACATTCATCGATTAATCTGTTCTTTTTTTAGACAAAATCTACAAAGTTCTGCCATTATGAATATTAAGAGCTCACAGTCTACCCCCCTGGTATCACAATTTTTTTCGCCAAGAGAAATTAAACATATTCATATCAGACACTACAACCGTGTTCCCGGAACAACTCAACATCCAGAAGAATAATCACACAACCCAAAAGATCATTTTACATTTCCAATACAAAAAATTGAATATTTTCATTAATTTAGGCATCAATAATTTAAACCCTAAAATTAATATCATGAAAAAGTTATTTTTTACCATTATCCTGGTAGCGTTGACAGTCAACGTATTATCGCAAAACAATTATCGCGATGTCGTTCATCTAAAGGACGGCAGCATCATTAAAGGAATCATAATTGAACAGATTCCAAACAAACAAATTAAAGTCGAAACATCGGACGGAAGCGTTTTCGTGTATGAAATGGATGAAATTGAGAAAATGTCAAAAGAGAAAATTTCAGAAAGCTCTGCTTCGTGGGGTAATAACAATCAGGACTTCTCTTCTCCGACTGCTAAAGGGAAAATGATAATGAGCGGCAGTTCTGACATATCATTTTCGTCAATGTCACCAGACGGAGGAGACAGTCAGACAGAATTCAAAATCCGGCCAACCGTTGGCACATTTGTGACCGATAATTTTGCCATCGGAATAATGCTCAATTATGAAGATTATGAAAACGGTTCTATGTTTTTATTAGGTCCTTTAATTCGGTACTACTTCGGAACATCCAACATTAAACCATACCTCCAGGCAGAATATGCCTTTGGAAATCAAAAATATGACGACTATAACGGAGAACAAAAAGTAGATATTGACTCTTATGCCTTTGGCGGCGGTGCTGCTTTCTTTTTAAACCAATATATATCTATTGATATTGGACTAGCTTATGCGAAAGCCAGTGCTGAAAATTATGATGCTGATGGCGTAGTAGTTAATGGCGGAATATCAGTTTATTTCTAAGTCTGAAAAGTCCCCCTGCTCGGCGAAGTCTGTGACTTCGTCGTTTAAACCTTTGTAGTTTTTAACTACCACAGAAAACATCGCGATAAAACTGGTCATATCTCCACCAAAAACAGTAAGATAAAAATCGGATGTTTTCTATCTTTAAAAATAAAATATTTATTCCATGGCTACCGGTTATCAAATCAAAGATCAGAATGGATTGTACTTCCTAACCTTTCAGAAGGTAGTCTGGAGACTACAGGAGTAAAACGGCGAAGTCACAGACTTCGCCGAGCGCGGGGGCTGGGGACTGGGTGCAGGATTTGCATTCTTCCTTAATAAAAACATCTCACTTGATTTAGGATTAGGCTATGCAAATATCTCCCGTGAGTATAAAGATTACGATATAGAACAAACTATAAAAGGATTTTCCTTACACGGTGGAGTTTCCGTCTATTTCTAAGGCTCATCCTGCAAATAATTACACAAATCCGTGATTCCTCTATGTAACTCTGTGGTGCCCTGCAATTCCCCCGTAAAACGCATACAAAAAGTGACACAGAACACCACAATGCAAACACAGAGTAACACACACTCTCTCCTGCCCCCCGCTTCCGAACGAGGGGCATTTTATTCGTCAACTCAAACTACAAACACTTTGCTCCCCCCGCTCGGCGAAGTCTGTGACTTCGTCGTTTAAACCTTTGTAGTTTTTAACTACCACAGAAAACATCGCGATAGAATTGGTCATATCTCCATCAAAAACAGTAAGATAAAAATCGGATGTCTTCTATCTTTAAAAATAAAATATTTATTCCATGGCTACCGGTTATCAAATCAAAGATCAGAATGGATTGTACTTCCTAACCTTTCAGAAGGTAGTCTGGAGACTACAGGAGTAAAACGACGAAGTCACAGACTTCGCCGAGCGGGGGAGTCCGGTTCATGGCCGGGCATAAATATGTAAACAGCACTGAACACTACCGGACGGACAATTTGGAAGATTTGCAGAAGGAATTGGAAAAATATCATCTACTTAAATAATGGAAAAAGAAACTAATTGGTTACATTTGTAGTATATTGATGAGAATACTTGAACCATACAAAGATTATTTTTGGGAGTTTTATAACCCACTCCCTCAAAAAGTTAAGGACAAAGTTGATTATGTTTTGCAAATTGTAATCTCTGTGCAAAGAATATCAACCAAGTTCTTTAAACATCTTGAAGATGGAATTTATGAAATCAGAATTGAAGTTGGGAGCAATATTTACCGGATATTTTCCTTTTTCGATGACAACAAACTGGTGATTTTACTGCATGGCTTTTAAAAGAAGACACAGAAAACACCACGAATAGAAATTGAACAGGCAAAAAAATTAAGGAGGATGTATTATGAAGACAAATCCGAAAACAATAAATGAGCTTTTAGACCAAAAGTATGGTAAAGAAGGAACAAAGAGCCGTGAAGACTTTAACCAAAAAGCAGAAGCTTACATGATTGCCGAACTGGTAAAAGAATCACGTAAGAAAGCCCATTTAACTCAAGAACAATTAGCCCAAAAGCTGAATGTAAAAAGAACTTATATCTCAAAGATAGAAAGAGCTTCAAGTGATATTAGAATTTCTACTTTACGAAAAATTATTGAAACCGGTTTGGGCGGAAAACTTCATGTGAGTGTAGATCTCTAAACCCTAAGCAGTTAAACCAACCACTACCCCCAGCTCGGCGAAGTCTGTGACTTCGTCGTTTAAACCTTTGTAGTTTTTAACTACCGCAGAAAACGTCGCGATAAAACTGGTCATATCTCCACCAAAAACAGTAAGATAAAAATCGGATGTTTTCTATCTTTAAAAATAAAGTATTTATTCCATGGCTACCGGTTATCAAATCAAAGATCAGAATGGATTGTACTTCCTAATCTTTCAGAAGGTAGTCTGGAGACTACAGGAGTAAAACGACGAAGTCACAGACTTCGCCGAGCGGGGGGATGGAAACAAATTGAACTTTGTACAGTTAATATTATCTTTACAAACTCTTAAAAGAGAAAAAACAACTCATATAATTCAGGAACATAAAAACAAAAAACACCAATGATGAAAAAAATGACCGCCCTTGCAGTGGCCATGATATTTGCTTTCTCAGGCTTATCGAAGGCCGATGAAGGCATGTGGGTACTGCCGTTGATCAAAAAACTGAACATTGAAAAAATGCAGTCGATGGGACTGCAACTTTCCGCAGAAGATATTTACAGTGTCAACCATTCAAGTCTGAAGGATGCTGTTGTCATCTTCGGTGGCGGATGTACCGGAGAACTCATCTCGGATAAAGGTCTCATACTGACCAACCACCACTGTGGTTACGGAACCATACAAGAGTTGAGCACCATGGAAAACAATTATCTCGAAGATGGTTTCTGGGCGCCAACCCTCGATGATGAAATTCCGGCACCGGGACTTTCCGTCACCTTTATGAAGCGGATGGAAGATGTAACCGGTAAAATAGAAGCAGGACTCACCGACGAAATGACTGAAGAAGAACGCCGGTCTGCTATCGACAGCATCTCCACACAAATTGCCGACAGCGTAAAAGGCGACTCACATTACCGGGTACTGGTACGCGATTTTTATGGCGGTAACCAATATTACATGATTGTTTACGAAGTGTTCAACGACGTTCGCTTTGTCGGTGCTCCTCCCTCATCAATCGGAAAATTCGGACACGATACCGACAACTGGATGTGGCCCCGGCATACAGGCGATTTCTCTCTCTTCAGGGTCTATGCCGATAAAGACGGAAAGCCCGCCGAATATTCTCCCGACAATGTGCCGTTAAAACCTGCGCATCACCTTCCCATATCACTCAAAGGATATAAAAAAGGCGATTTTGCCATGACCCTGGGATACCCCGGAAGCACTCAGCGTTATCTGACATCATGGGGCATTGACGAACGGATGAATATCTTCAATTTCTCGCTGATCAGGCCCAGGGGGGTAAAACAGGAAATATGGGAGAAGGCCATGAATTCAAGCGAAAAGATAAGACTTCAATATGCTTCGAAATATTCGCGCAGTTCCAACTACTGGAAAAACAGCATCGGGATGAACAGGGGATTGAAAAACCTGAATGTCATCGAAAAGAAACAGAAACTGGAAGAAAAGTTCAGTAACTGGGTAGACGAGTCTCCCGCGCGCCGTGAAAAATATGGTGACGTACTGTCCTCCCTTGAAGAAGCTTACAAGAACAGGGCGCCTTACTATCTTGCCCAGAATTTTGTACGAGAATGCATGCTGCGGGGTACCGAAATCATTGGTTTTTCACTTGCAGCACGGGAATTGGAACAGGCCCTCGAATCCGAAGATGAAGAGAAGATAAAGGAGGCAACCGAAAATACTGAAAAAAAATAGCCGAAGATTTTTACAAAGATTATCATGCACCAACCGACCAAAAGGTAATGAGTGCTCTTCTGGAACTCTATCATGAAGAGATAGACGCGGAATTCTACCCTTCTTTTTTCGAAGAGATAAAGACCGACAAAGAAGACGGCTTTGATGATTATGCCGATAAATTATTCAGAAAATCCATTTTTGTCAGCAAAGAAGAACTTCACGATTTCCTGGAAAACCCGAAACTAAAAAAACTGAAGAAAGATCCTGCATATTCGGCCGGAAAATCCACGATGGAGTTATATATGAAATTAATGGGGCAAACCCGCGAATCAAATCTTACCATTGATAAGAATCACCGTCTGTTTATTGCCGGATTAAAGGAGATGAATCCCGATAAAGTATATTACGACGATGCTAATTTTACAATGCGACTAAGTTATGGACAAGTGGGTGATTACGAGCCACGGGACGCCGTCATTTACAAGCATTATACAACACTCAAAGGGGTTATGGAAAAGGAAAAACCCGACGACTATGA
The DNA here is from genome assembly GCF_000250735.1 of Anaerophaga thermohalophila str. Valhall. Lineage (GTDB taxonomy): Bacteria > Bacteroidota > Bacteroidia > Bacteroidales > Marinilabiliaceae > Anaerophaga > Anaerophaga thermohalophila_A. The sequence goes on along the minus strand of NZ_AHZV01000308.1, from coordinate 4,332 downwards.
GTTTTCTGTTCCCGAAAAGCTGAAGCAACTCTACCGTGATAAAGATTACGGTCGTTATGCCAACAAAGATGGCCGAATGTATGTCAATTTTACAACCGATAACGATATTACCGGCGGAAACAGCGGCAGTCCGGTTATCAATGGTGAAGGACACCTGTTCGGACTGGCTTTCGACGGAAACTGGGAAGCCATGAGCGGCGATATCGCCTTTGAACCGGAACTGCAAAAATGTATCAATGTCGATATCCGGTACGTGTTGTTCATTATCGATAAATATGCGGGCGCTCAAAACCTGATCGATGAGATGACGATTGTTGAATAATTAGTGTGTGTCTATAAAGTAGGAAAAGATTCCTGCTTATCATGTGTCTGTTCAGAAAGTTCCATTTGCAAGGCTTGCGAAGCCGCCAAAAACGGAGTTTACTTTTCGTAAATGAGTATTTTGGCGGCAAGCGTAACACAGCAAATGGTACTTTATGGACAGACACACATATTGTAAAAATATTTTTTGCAAGTTGATAGACCAATAGAACGTTAGATTTTTAGATATAAGTAATTTAGTCAATAGTTTTTAGTCAATAGTAATGTTTTTCAAGTACTGACATATTCAAAAAGCTATCAAATTAGCATAAATAACATGTTTTTAGAGGTTTGTGTATTTTGTCAGATAAATGATGTAAGATGATTTTTACAACCTTGATATACTGCATTTTAACAAACAAACCTTCATATGCAAACAATTGATTCACAGCCTATTGCAAAAATTTAACGGAGTATTTTAGACAAAACACTAAATAATCTTAAAAATATTTTACAAAATCGGGAAATACAATCATTCTGTTGTAGTTTCGCAACATTAAGAATTTGTTAAGTTATTGGTTGATATGTGGAAGCGGGCATTACTTCTGACGTTACTGAATACATTTTTTTTCATTACTCTCCTTGCCGACGAAGGCATGTGGTTGCCCTGGCATTTGCCTCAGTCCCAAATTGAAAAGATGCACGAGATGGGACTGGAATTACCGGAAGATGAAATTTTTAGTACCAGTGAAAACTCACTTAATTTCAGCATAGTTTCCCTTGACGATGGCAGCTGTACCGGAAGTTTTGTCAGCAACAAAGGCCTTTTGCTTACCAATCACCATTGTGCATACGGCGACATACAGCAACACAGCAGTGTAGACAACAACTTACTGAGCAATGGTTTCTGGGCACAATCTCCGGCATCAGAAATTCCTAATCCGGGAAAGACTGCAACCATACTGATTGATGCAAAAAATCTTACCCCTGTTTTCAATTCTGCACTGAAAAATGTCTCCGGCCTACCGGAAACAGAGTTTATTATCGATAGTATCTCAAAAGTTATACTCGACACGGTTTCTCTTGCTAAAGGACAAGATGCGGAAATAAAGGATTTTCTGTTTCAAAACCAATTCTTTCTCCTTACCACACAAACGTTCAGGGATGTTCGGCTGGTTGCCGCACCTCCTGAAGACATTGCACAGTTTGGCGGCGAAAGAGACAACTGGATGTGGCCACGACATTCGGCCGATTTTGCCTTTTACAGAGTTTACTGTTCTCCCGAAGGAGAGCCGGCCGACTACCATCCCGATAATGTGCCCTTCAAACCCAAAAGATTCCTTACTATATCGAAACAGGGGGTAGAAGAGGGTGATTTCACGATGACTCTCGGATATCCGGGTGAAACCAACAGATATATCACTGCTGCAGGCATGAAGGAATCCTATGATATTATAAATCCTGTTATTGCTGATGTCAGGAAAATAAAACAGGCTATCTGGAAAGAAAATATGAAGAACTCGAAGGTGGAAGGTATCCGGTATGCCGATAAATATGCCAATTCAGCCAATTTTCAGAAATACGCAAAAGGACAAAATGAGAGCATTAAAGAACTGGACCTGATTGATTCAAGAGAAGAACTGGAAAATAACCTTCAGAACCGCATCAACGATGACAAAAAATTCCGGGAAATTCTTACCTCTTCCAGAATACTGTACCTGATGCGTAAAAACCTCACAAAAACAACAATAGTTACCATCGAAAGCCTGATCAACGGGCCCGAAATCAGCTCACTCATTATCGAAGCCTTTAATTTGTATGGCTTGCTCAAAGAAGATCATATCCCGCAAACAATATTGACCAATGAACTCGAAAAACTTAAAAAAAGCGGTGACAATTTTTTTGAGGATTTTTCGGCTGCTATCGACAAAGAAGTCTTTGAAGAAATGCTGACTTATTATTTGCAAAACCTAAACGACAGCCTGAGGATAAGCGATGAAAAACTCTTTAAAAACGCGACAAACATCAGAGATTTAAGTGATAAAATCTATTCAGGGTCACTCTTTGCCGATTCGGAAAAATTTAAAGATTTCATTGCTGCTCCATCATCAGAAAAGCTTGTGTCAGACCCCGGCTTTGGTTTTTACTATGATCTTTTTCAGGAATTTGGTCCCGTATATGCCATGTATATCAGAATAGACGATCAAATAAATTATTCAATGCACCGGTATCTGAGCATATTAATGAAGAGCGATTCCATCGATGGGTTATATCCTGATGCCAACAGTACGCTGCGCCTTTCGTTCGGAAAAATCGTCCCTTATTCCCCTGAAGATGGTATTACTTATGCTTCTTTTTCGACCTTCCGGGGAATGAAGGAGAAAATTAATTCAGGAAAAACCGCCTACCAGACGAAAACAGATGTGCAATTATTATTTGATTCAGATGACAACGCGTATGGTAAAAATCTTCCATTATGCTTTATTTCGGACAACGACATTTCAGGTGGTAACAGCGGAAGTCCGGTTCTTAACAACCGGGGAGAAATAGTAGGACTGGCTTTTGACGGTAATTGGGAGGGAATGGCCTCCGATATCTCATATTCTTCTGATCTTCAAAGATGTATCAGTGTAGACATCCGTTACATCCTGTTTTTGATTGATAAATTCGCGGGGGAACATTATTTGTCGGAAGAATTGAAAATTACAGCCGGCTAAAGAGGAATGAATGCAATGACGCAAAGTTGTTCTTCTGAGAGATGTTATAACCATATAACCATCTGACCGCCTTCCGGGTCATATTACCCTGCCTGAAGGATACGAAGCCTCAAAGGCTCTTATGTTTATAGCAAATTTATCAGATTAAATGCGACTTCAAAAGTGCCGTACATTTAAGGAGTAAGGCACAAGATTATTATACACATCAATAGATTTTTAACCTGATTGTATTTATCAGTACAAAATTAGTCTGAATTATATTGGTCTGATGGAATTCGTTCCTGCCTTCCCCGTTTTATCGGGGAATAATCAAGACTCATTTCAAAAGCCACCTGAACCCTGATTTTTTACATGGCTGTAGCCGGGAAAATATTTCTACATTTGCACCCTACAGTTAATCTAAATTTTCCCGGTTATGGAACTCAATTTTCTGGAAATCGTTTCCGCTTTTATTGTACTCTTTGCCGTTATAGACATACTTGGCTCCATTCCTATTATTGTCGATTTAAGGAACAAAGGAAATAAGATCAATGCAACTCAGGCATCTCTGGTTTCATTTTCGATTCTTATCGTCTTTCTCTTTGTGGGAAAAGCCCTACTCGGTTTATTCGGAGTAGACATCTCATCTTTTGCCATTGCCGGGTCGTTTGTATTGTTCATGATCGCTATAGAGATGATACTCGGGGTCACCATTTTCAAACATGATTCACCTTCGGGTGCGTCACTTGTTCCTATTGCTTTTCCACTCATTGCCGGAGCCGGGTCGTTTACCACCTTGCTTTCTTTACGCGCAGAATATGAGACCATCAACATTATTATTGCGCTATTTCTGAATATCGCTTTTGTTTATATAGTACTCAGGCTTACCAATCAGGTAGAAAGAATTATCGGTCAGGCCGGAATATATGTTTTAAAGAAATTCTTTGGCATTATTCTGATGGCCATGTCAATTAAACTCTTTTTAAATAATGTTTCAAACCTGGTTTAGTCAGAATACCGGCATAGGAGCAACACAATATTTACCATACCGTTAATTAGCCTGCTTTATTCATAAGTTTTCGTCATGAGATGTTCAACATATCAAAAAACGCAAGCAATCGCAGACAAATTTGATGCAGGAAATAGTGAACTATTTTCAACTCAAATTTGATGAGGACGCTTGTGTTTTGCCGATAGTTGAGCATCGTAATAGATAATTTATGAATAATGCAGGTTAGTGCGTGTCTATAAACTCGCAAAAAATTTTTACAAAATGTGTGTCTGTTCAGAAAGTGCCAGTTGCAAGGCTTGCGAAGCCGCCAAAAACGGAGTTTAC
>NZ_AHZV01000309.1 GCF_000250735.1 Anaerophaga thermohalophila str. Valhall | reverse complement strand
CGCTTTTTTTGTTCGGACAGCAGTGTAAGAATATGTATAAATTGTATAGGCGAGTTCCATCAGGCCTTTAAAAATCAAATTTTATACTAATGAAGGACAAAGTCATTATAATTACCGGCGCATCATCGGGCATCGGGCTGGCATGTGCCAGGGAATTTGCCCGACGGGGAGCAAAAATATCACTGGCTGCCCGCAGTGCCGGCAAACTTCAGGAAATAGAAAAAGAACTGACCGGTCAGGGACATGATGTTCTGGTCGTTCCCACAGATGTGAGCAAAGAAGAAGATTGCAGAAACCTGATAGAAAAAACGGTAAATCGTTTTGGAAAAATTGATATACTGGTCAACAATGCCGGCATTTCAATGCGAGCCCTCTTTATCGATGCAGACCTGAGTGTTCTGAAAAAACTTATGGATGTCAATTTCTGGGGAACTGTTTATTGCACAAAATATGCCCTGCCTCATCTTTTGGCGGTTAAAGGTTCGGTCGTTGGTATTTCTTCTATAGCAGGATTTATAGGGTTGCCCGGACGTACGGGTTATTCGGCGTCCAAATTTGCCATGCACGGTTTCCTTCAAACTCTGCGAACAGAAAATCTGAAAAAAGGACTTCATGTCCTTCTTGCTGCCCCTGGGTTTACAGGTACTAACGTTCGTAAATCGGCACTTACAGCCAACGGAAGTCAACAGGGCGAAACCCCTCGTGCCGAAGAAAAAATGATGACCGCGGAAGAGGTAGCCAGGCATCTTGCTAAAGCTATAATTAAACGTAAAAGAACCCTCATTCTGACTTTTAAAGAAGGCAAATTAGCTGTTTTTCTTAATAAATGGTGGCCTTCACTTATAGAAAAATTATCATACAATCACATGGCTAAAGAACCGGATTCTCCTTTTAATTAGGGTCGGATCATAAAGTACCATTTGCTGTGTTAGGCTCGCCGCCAAAATACTCATTTACGAAAAGTAAACTCCTTTTTTGGCGGCTTCGCAAGCCTTGCAACCAGCACTTTTTGAACAGACACACATATTGTAAAAATTTTTGTGAGTTTATAGACAATACTCCGTTAAACTTTTACAATACACTGCAAACCAATTGTTTATGTTGATCAATTTTTTTATTAAGATGCAGTGTATCAATATTTTACGAAACGAGCATGGCACGGTTTCCCAACAAGAATATGTATAAAAGCTTGTATGCGAGTTCCATCAGACCAACAACTTATACATAATTTATACTGATGAATTATCTTGCATCTTGTATCTAAAAATCTAACGATCTATTGTTACAGATGCCTGGTAATTAATTGTTTACACAACAAATGGCGCAAACCCTAACGCTCTCATAATAAAAACTTTGCGTCATTGCGTCTCTGCGTTTAGGTTTTCTTTTTTTACTGACTATTGTATAGACGAACACTAATTAATTTATTATGCTTAAACACACCACAAAAATTCGTGTCCGATACGGTGAAACCGACCAAATGGGTATCGTCAATAATGCTGTATACTCGAGATATTTTGAGGTAGGCCGGACAGAATTGTTTCGCCATCTGGGCCTGCCCTACAGTAAAATAGAACAGGAAGGCACTCTCCTGCCCCTTTCCGAGCTTCATATCAAATACCATCACCCGGCGGTTTACGATGAAGAATTGACCATCGAGACTTACGTTGAAGAATTCCCAGCGGCACGAATAAGGTTTAAATATAACATCCACAACGAAACGGGTAAATTACTGGTGACGGGCGAAACGGTACTGGCATTTCTGAATAGCAAAACCCGTCGTCCTACCAGAATTCCACAGTACCTGGTTGATATTATTAAACCCTACTTTGATTTACAATAATTGGTTAATGCTTTAACCT
>NZ_AHZV01000310.1 GCF_000250735.1 Anaerophaga thermohalophila str. Valhall | reverse complement strand
TATGCTTTTTATACCGCACTCATAGATGAAAGATTCTTTTTCTTTTTTTGTAGAATGTGGAACCAAAGATAAAAAGTTCTGATGTTTCGAGGATAATTCTATTAAACCAAATTTATGGGAACCTTAATTTCTGATTTTAGTGTACCGTCGCAGAATTCTGAAGCTTCTCCATTTTATTTGAATGAGACGAATCGCCGTATATAACTAAATCTCTCCTAAAAGAGCTATTTTTGTCAAGGTCGAGGTGCAGGAAATTTTTGATCTGGAACTAACTAATTGTTAATGAGTGCTTAACTAATTCCTGAAACAATGAGATGGACAAAAAGAGACTTTTAGAAGTGAACTCATTATTTTTGTTTTGAACAATTAGCAGACTTTATTGCTTTTGATTTGGAACACAAAACCATGATATGAAGAAAACAATTAACTGGGGAATCATAGGTTGCGGTAATGTTACCGAGTATAAGAGCGGACCGGCCTTTAACAAAGTGGAAGGCTCAAATTTGGTAGCTGTTATGCGGCGGAATGCTGATCTGGCTCGCGATTATGCACGGCGCCACAAAGTTCCGAAGTGGTATGACAATGCCGATGATTTAATCAATGATACTGAAGTAAATGCTGTATATGTGGCCACTCCGCCATCGAGCCATGCTATGTATGCCATCAAAGCAATGAAAGCCGGAAAACCGGTTTATGTTGAAAAACCTATGGCAGCCACTTTTCAGCAGTGTCTGGAGATGAATGCTGTAAGTAAAGAGACCGGGGTGCCCCTTTATGTGGCCTATTACCGCCGTACCCTTCCCGGATTCAGGAAAGTGAAAACACTCATTGAGGATGGCTCTGTTGGAAAACCCCTGGTGGTTAATATAATGCTCATCCGGCCACCTCTGCCTGCCGAAACGAACAGGAAAAATCCGTCCTGGCGGGTTCGGCCCGATATTGCCGGAGGCGGAATATTCTATGACCTGGCCTCACATCAGCTTGATTTTCTTGATTTTTTATTCGGTCCGGTTAAAAAGGTTTCCGGCAGTTCCGGAAATTTCGGAGGATATTACGAGGCCGAAGATACTGTGGTGGCACAAATGGAATTTGAAAACGGCGTACTGGGAAGTGGAACATGGAGCTTTGTCAGCGATGATTCTTCCACCCGCGATGTAATAGAAATAATTGGGACAAAAGGACGTATTGAGTTTTCCACTTTCGGACACGAGCCTGTTTTACTGTTTAAAGAGCACGATTTTCTTGAATTTCCTTACATCAATCCCGATAATATCCAGTACAACCTGATCAGTAATGTTGTTGATGCAATCAGGGGAGAAGCCGAATGTGTCAGCACCGGGGAAACAGCTGCCCGCACCAATTTTGTAATGGAAAAGATTGTTTATTAGAAGAGTCTGTCTATAAAGTACCATTTGCTGTATTACGTTCGCCGGCAAAATACTCATTTACGAAATTTTTTTAACCTGCTTTATTCATAAGTTTTA
>NZ_AHZV01000311.1 GCF_000250735.1 Anaerophaga thermohalophila str. Valhall | reverse complement strand
TCATTGCGTCTCTGCGTTTAGGCTTTTTTTAACTGACTATTGTAATTAGTGTCCGTCTATAAATTACGCAAAAGTTGGTTCTGGCTTGTCCAGGTTAGGTAAATAGGTAAAAAGTGTCTGTTCAGAAAGTGTTATTTACAAGCCCTGCGAAGTCTGAAAATACGGAGTTTACTCATCGTAAATGAGTAATTTTCGGACGAGAGTAAGGCAGTAAATGGTGCTTTATGGACAGACACTATTTAAACTGTTACCACCTTCCTGAAACATCTCTGCCTTTCGCGCCTGAATAATCTGTGTCCGCTCGGCTCTGCCGCTTTGCTTGCAAAGAATCTGTATCATTTGCGGTAAACATCGTCCTTAACATCAAAGTCCCCTTACATTATTTCATTTTCTTTTATTTTCCTGGCGATTTTTGCGTGTATTATATTTTGCGGTTTTTGCGAGGAATGAAAATAATTTAAAAATCTTAGCACCTTAAAATAATATTTTGTCCAGCATATTAGGTTGCTACAAAAAAAGGAGCAGCGCCCGAAAGCACCGCCCCCCACAAAAACTATTACGGGAAATAATAGCCGGAAAAAATTATCTGGTAAATTCAAAATTAAAACTACCAAAACTACCTTGGTCAACAGTAATCTCGAAGGTCATGGTATACGTTCCTGTACAAGAGTCAAATATACCAAAACCTTCATACGCAATATTTGTATATGGTAATCCCCAAGGCTCAACATTACTTGCAACAACAGTTTTATCAGCGGTAACCTCAAACGACAAAGGATTAATATGCATTACTAATGGCCCCCGATCCTCAACAAGACCGTCAATTGTAGCTAACCCAGAAACATAAACCGTATATGGGTCTTCTTCATCGGGAACAATATCAACTCCTCCATTAACTCCCCATCCAGCAGAAGAAGCATTGTATCTGCCGTATGTAAGAGCAGGATCAAAAGGACATACTACACGAACGGTTAAAGCACCATTTGATCTTGTAATTTTACCATTAGATACAGTGACCACCTCGAACACAAAATAATCTCCCGATTCTATCTCACCAAGATTCAATCCCAGAGCAGAAGCAGCATCTGCCGCAGTAATTTCAATATCGGCAGGAAAAGATTGAATATCCTGCAACTTTACGCGGTCACCAACACCATTATAGGAACCGACCACATAAGCATCTTCAAAAGAGGCACCTTCGTCTGTATCAGCAACAAAGGCAACATAGGAATTTTCAAGTTCGCCTGAAATAAAGATAGCAGGATTAATGTCGCTCAATACAGAAACAACACCAACATTTCTCAAGCCTGCAGGATCATCGTCACTTTCTTCACAACCATGAAAAGCTATGCCGACAATAAATGCAGATATTAATAAAAGTATTTTTTTCATATCACAAACTATTTCAAGTTTTACAAATTAAATTAACGACTTCCTCCAGCCCACCATACATTCTCTGAATATACATATGAACCATCGCCATAAGCTTGTCTCACGTTTTCATTTGTGGTGACATCATCAGCACCATAACTGAAACGCAAAGGAAACTGCGCGGTATTTGCTGGATTCTGCAAGGTAATAACATCATCTCCCATAGCTTTCAATCTTCGATAATCATTATAGGCTTCGACTGCCTCTTCTTCATAGAAAGCTATATACTTCTGATTCATTACTTCTGCCAGGGCATTATTATCAAAGCGAGGCTCAACCTCATCTGAAAAATATTCTTCAGCATCCTCTTCGGTAAGGCCGATATTCACCTTTTGAAATGCAGCTTTTATGCCCTCTAGCAGTGCATCTTTTGCTTCTTGCTCCTGTCCACCCATGCGAACATAGGCCTCGGCCTTTAAGAACTGAAGTTCATGATAACTCAGCAGGTAGGTAGGAGCTGTAGGAACAGAAATAGCTGACTTAGAGTAATGATCCTGAACCTGTTCCGGCTCTCCGTTTGGTGCAAAAACATCACCGTCAAAAAACACATCATCCCGGGGATCATTTCTGACCACAAGCTTGTCATGTAAGCTCTGACTGGCACCAAAATAATTCCTGTCCTGAAGAAACTGATAAAACGGACTAGCGTCTGCATATTCAAATTGACATTGCTCACCCGGATCTTCAAATGATGCATCAGCAAAGGTAATTACATCAGAATATGATGGATTACGATGAGACAAACGCATTGTATATCTGGCTTTTAAGCCATTTGCAAATTTTATCCAAAGGTCAGCATCTCCACCATATAAAAAGTCCTGACCTCCAAGACTTGGGAAATCAGTCTCCTTATTAAGATTTGCAATTCCGTCATCCAAAAGAGTGAAGATAACATTATACAAATCTTCCTGACTGTCTAAAGCCGGTGTAAAATTCTGGCCAGGGAGTAAAGCTTCAGTCCAGGGAACATCTCCCCATAAATCTGTAAGAACAGCCAGATTGTAAGCAGTCAAGACTTGGGCAATTCCAAGCGTATGAAAATTGCCTTCCTCATTTCCTCCCTCGGAACATTTCTCAACTATCAACTTAAGATTATACAAATTCTCATAAATGGATCCCCAGGAGTTATTGTAAGTAGTAGAACTAATAGGTTCACCACTTCTAATCTCTGCATTATAAGATTGATTATAGATACCGACGTTATGCTCAACATAAACCGAAGCATAGAAGGCCGGATCACTTCCTACAATCCTAAAAGCAGTGCTGGTCATAACATCAGTTATTATCAAATGCGAACCCATTTCAGTCGGATCATTCACATTTTCATTGATGTCATCCATGGTATCCTCATCACATGCAGCAAAAGATGCCAGTAACGAGAATGCCAATAATATATTAATATATTTCTTCATAGTTTCTTACTTAATTAAACAATTTACACTTTAATTAAAACGTCACATCAATTCCAAACCCGTAACTCGTTGTTTGAGGCAATGAAAAACGCTCAAACGAACCTCCCATGTTGTTATTACCCTGAGAAGCCTCCGGGTCGAAGTTCGGCAACGCTGTCCAAAGCAAAATATTTCTTGCAAACAAAGAAACTCCTAAGTCGACCGAACCAAATAATTTTTGAGGATATTGATAATTCAAAGCCAACTCTCTGAGTTTCACAAATGAATTTTCATGGATGTAATATTCATCAATATTGCTAAGTACATTCACATATAAATCCTGAATAGCATCCTGGTCATTCGGTCCACCCCTTACAATGTCGTTAGGTTCACCATTGGGTTTATAACCATCAAAAATGAAAGTAGACTCCCTGTCTTCTGTTCGTTCGGACATTCCGTAAAGATCAAGAAGTCCGTTTGACCCGGAATACATCTCTCCTCCGTTCTTCCATTCAAAAACTGCACTCAGCGATAAATTCTTATAGGTAAAAGTATTGGTACCACCAAGAATAAAATCAGGTGATACTTCACCAATTACGTCAGGTTCACCCTGTTCGGGCATACCATGATTCCAGGCACCGGGATTGTCAACTACTAAAACCCTTCCCTGTTCATCCTTCTTAAATGAAGTACCGTAAATTACCGGATAAGTATAACCTATACCAGCTCGAACCTGAGGTGTAACAAATCCTCCCAGAAAAATACTTTCTACTCCAGGCGCCAGTTCATCAACGACGTTCTCAATTTTTGAATAATTCACCGAAATATCCCACGAAAAATCACGCATCTTTACAGGTGTCACATACAGAACAGCCTCGTGCGTGTTTGTGTGAACAGAACCTCCATTCATAACCAACTGAGCAGCCCCGGTGGATGCAGCCAACGGAACCGGGAAAATCTGATCTTCAACATTTTGACGTGAGTAGGTATAATCTATCCCGAATCTGTTATTGAAGAACTTCAAATCAACTCCCACTTCATAAGATGTTGTATTCTGTGGTTTAAGATTGGGGTCATACTGAATATTATTAGAAATATATGAATTTACACCATCAATTGGGTATTGGATTGGCTCTCCTGTCCAAAAACCGCCGCTATAATCAGGCTTGGTAAAATAATTCTCAATATAGGTTCCTGCCTGACCAACTTCAGCATAAGATGCTCTGAGTTTTACAAAAGAAATCCAATCCATCATCTGTAAAGATTCCAATTCGGAAGCAACGAAACCAATTGAAGCAGAAGGATAAAAAAATGTGCGATTTCCTCTTGGCATACTTGAAACATAATCGTTTCTACCTGTGACATTACAAAAAAAGCATAGAACGCCAGTCATAAGATAAACTACCAAAGAAACCTACCGTTCTGGAACTATATTGACCCTCATCAGCCGTAACAGTGTTGGCGTTCTGAATATGCGACCATCCTCCAAAGTTGAAATCTTCGCCGTGCTGACTATACTCTTTTTCTTCTTCATGGTTAAGTTCATTACCTAATGTTGCAGAAAACAGAGAATTTTGGTCTATCTGCCACTCAAAATTGGCGGTCAGCAGAGAGTTATAAGTATTGGATGAAAAGCCGTAATTATCCATAATTCCGGCACCTCCCTTTGATCCATATTCAAAAATATCCTGAAAATGAGTTGTATAAGTATCAACTCCCAACTGATACTTTACATCCAAATCTATCGATGCTCCAATATCGGTTGAAAATTCCACATAACCGTTCCCGTAAAAACGCTCGGTTTTTTCGTTAAAAGTGTTGTTTTTCTCTATCCAATAAGGATTATCGAAAGTTAAAGACCTGTAATAAATCTGAGTATAAGGATCACCTGGCACATGATAAGGATAATCTTTGAGATTATAGCTTGCCGGAGCAGACAGTACTCCAGCCAACGAAGCATCATTGGCACCGGATAATTTATCAATTTCAGTTTTGACATAATTGGAAGAAAATCCAACACTAAAATTATCATTAAGTTCCTTAACAGCTGTGCCTTTGAAATTCCACCGATCCATACCTGTGTTCAAGGCAATACCATCCTGAGATGTATTGGTCAAAGCGATGGCATAATTACCCGTTTCAAAAGCCTGGCTAACATTAACACTATTTGTAGATTTATAGCCGGTTTGAAAATAATCATCCCAATTGTTATAGGCTTTGGGTTCGACCCATGGATCTAATCCTGCCTGAGCTAACTGGGGCACATAAAATTTGCCCTCTTGCAGCCCATATTCCTGAGTATACTGATTGTCTGTATTTCCCCCATAGCTTGGACTATCGGGTAAATCTTCAATTTTAGGTCCCCATGACAATGAAGTATTTGGAATATAACTGCCATAGTTACCCTGTGCCCATGTCATCTGATAGTCGGGAGTCCGGGAAACTACATCGAAACTGGAATTGTGCGAAAGTCTGACAACAGGCTTACCTACCTTGTTATTAGCGCCACTTTTTGTAGTAATAATAACAACTCCATTGGAGGCCCTTATTCCATACAAAGCTGCCGCTGCCTGCCCTTTCAGAACATTAATGCTTTCAATGTCGGCGGGATTAATATCAACAGCCCTGTTGGAGATATCGGCCCCGGTAACACTATTTCCTGTAGAAAAATCGGCCGTTGATGAAATCGGCATCCCGTCAACAACGTAAAGAGGTGTATTGTTTCCTGTAAACGATCTTGCACCTCTGATTACAATTTGAGATGATGCTCCAGGCATACCGCTTGATGGTTTAATATCCATACCTGCAAGTTTGCCCTGCATAGCGCTGGCTAAATCCGAGTTGCCAGTTCTGCCAAGTTCTTCAGCATCCACATCCTGAACTGCATAACCAAGCGCCTTTCTTTCGCGCTTAATACCCAAAGCAGTTACAATTACTTCGTCCATTGCAATGGCAGTACTTACCATTTGAACGTTGATTGTGGATTGTCCTTCGTAAGGAATTTCCTGAGTTTCCATTCCAACGAAAGAAAAAACAATGGTCTCAGCTTCTTCAGGTACTCTAAGCGAATAGGTACCATTTGCCTGAGTCACCGTACCAACAGTGGTTCCTTTTACAAAAACAGAAACACCCGGTATAGGGTCTCCTGTCTCACTATCAGTAACAGTTCCTGTTATGGTCTGAGCCTGGGCTATTATATTCCCAATGCCAAAAACCATGAGGAACGAAAGTGCTAAAAGTACTTTCTTCATAGATTAAAGGTTTAAAATTAAAAAATAGAACAACATTTATAATTTAAAAAACACATCCAAGTTAATGAATGTTTTATATAATTTAAAGATTTTAACAATGTTTTTTTGACTTCACCTTCTGTAAAATTAACACCATGACTTTTGTCAGGTTGTTAGTGGTGTTTTATTAAGAGGGAGAGGGTATAAATGGAAATTCTGTCACAAATATATAACTTTTTACTTTCAAAAAATAACCAACCACATTTTTTTTTGATTTTTATCACTGTTTTACCCCCTGAAAGCAACCTTTAATTGAGATAAAAATTAATTTATATCTATTATACCCCTAAAATAAAGGGGGTCAATCCTGGATTTTGTCGGTTATAGTTTTTTATTCCCCTCAATAAACCAGTAATGAGTAACAGCAAATATATTTTTTCCTGATACTACCCTCAAATAACAAATATTAGAAAATTTGGTTTAATTGGTTTAAAGACCGGGGACATAAGGTTGAAAATTAACCACAGAAGACACAGAGATTATTTTATGGAGGTTGAGGTTGAGGTTGAGGTTGAGGTTGAGGTTGAGGTTGAGGCTGAGGCTGAGGTTGAGGCTGAGGTTGAGGCTGAGGTTGAGAAATCACCACATAAGGCACAGAAGAACACAGAGATAGAAGGCGGAAGTCAGAAGATAGAAGCATGTAGAGACGCACGGTCGTGAGTCTCTCAACAAGCCCGCTAACTCAAAACACAGAACTCAAAAAATAAACCATATAAGACATATAAGAACACAAAAGATAAAGTTGCATCCTGGATAACAGAGATTAACCAAATTTGAAAGAGTATTTCTAATATGTCCCCCATTGGGCGATTTAGGGGGCCTCAAACTAAAAGTCCCCCTTGGGCGATTTAGGGGGTCCCGGCAACCAGCAACCAGCAACAATCACGCGTCAAAATTCAACAAAAGCAAATCCAGTTGAGAAATTTTTGAAAATCCTTTGTCATAAGTTACTAAAGGAAGATCATAGCAGATAGATGTAGCCGCAATAATAGCATCGGGTAGCTTGGAAGAATAGTTCCTGCGGATAAATATGGCCTTCTCTTTTATTCTTTGATTTAATTCAATAATATTGAATTCTTTAAGCATATTCTTTAAAACCTTAATCTCAGAATTGTTAATCTTTGGCCATGAAAGCAACTCCATTTCTGAAATAATGGAAAGATAAACAATCTTGTTTCTTAGGATTGGTAAAATATCTTCATAACCATTGGTTAAAGAAATTACGATATTCGTATCAACAAGAATACTATTTCCATTCATTTCTCATTTGAGTTTGAATTTCCGCAGGTTTCTCTTGCCATTTTATGGTATTGAAGTATTTGTCAGGATTAAATACTTTTTTTTTCGACTTTCTTTCTGCAAGCCGTTTTGATATTTTTTGAATTTTCGATTTTGTTAATGGCTTATGGATTTCAATTATCATTTCTACAATTGTTTTATTCTTATCAAAGTTAAATAATTTCTTCGGTATATAGCAATTTTGTGAAAACAAATCAGCTCAATATTCCCTTCAATGAGGGATGAGGATAAGGTTGAAAATTAACCACAGAAGACACAGAGATTATTTTATAGAGGCTGAGGTTGAGGTTGAGGCTCAGGTTGAGAAATCACCACATAAGGCACAGAAGAACACAGAAGAACACAGAGATAGAAGGCGGAAGTCAGAAGATAGAAGCATGTAGAGATGCACGGTCGTGAATCTCTCAACAAGCCCGCTAACTCAAAACACAGAACTCAAAAAATAAACCATATAAGACATATAAGAACACAAAAGATAAAGTTGCATCCTGGATAACAGAGATTAACCAAATTTGAAAGAGTGTTTTAAATTATATGTCCCCCTGGGGGATTTAGGGGGCCCCGGCAACCAGACCACCTCCCTCTATCTTGCCAAATTTATTTTTCAATCGTAAATTTGTCCATAAAATAAAATTAAACGATATGTTTGTACCGCGGACATTAACCGGTAAAATAAAAGAGCTGGCCACAAAGTATCCGGTTATCACACTGACAGGCCCCAGACAGTCAGGCAAATCCACACTTTTGCGTCATAGTTTTCCTGATTATGAATATGTTTCCTTAGAGGACCCGGATATACGCCTCATGGCAACGGAGGATCCGCGTAATTTTCTGAAAACCTATCCTGAAAAAGCAATTCTGGATGAAGTACAGCGAGTTCCAGAGTTGTTTTCATACATCCAAACGCACGTCGACCAGTTAAACAAGGAAGGCATTTATCTCCTCGCGGGTTCACACAATTTTTTGCTCATGCAAAATATCGGGCAGTCATTAGCCGGAAGAACTGCTTTACTAAAACTGCTTCCGTTTTCTCACGAAGAAATGAACCACCACCATATTCTCCCGGATAGTACTGATGCCGAAATTTTTGCAGGAAGCTATCCGAGATTATACGATAAAACCATATCTCCACCGGATTTTTACCCTTTCTATCTTCAAACATACATCGAACGCGATGTGCGGCAAATGAAAAACATTGGTGACCTGAGTAAGTTTATTCGTTTTGTCAAATTGTGTGCAGGTAGAATAGGTCAGTTACTTAATCTGTCGTCCCTGGCCAATGATTGCGGCATTGCTGTTTCAACAGCCCAAACCTGGATTTCAGTCCTGGAGGCCAGTTACATTGTTTACCTGCTTCAGCCCAATCACAATAACTACTCTAAAAGATTGGTTAAAACCCCGAAATTGTATTTTTATGATACAGGCCTGGCGTGTTCGCTTCTCTCAATCTCATCAAGGACCCAGCTAAACACTCATTTTCTCCGTGGCGGATTATTTGAGAATCTGGTTATTAACGAGTTTTTAAAGTATTTCTTCCACAGGGGAGCTACGCCAACTCTTTCTTTCTGGCGCGATAAAACAGGAAATGAAATCGACCTGATTGTTGAAAAAGACAACAAAATAACAGCATTTGAAATCAAATCAGGAAAAACGCCAACTCCGCACTTCTTTAAAGGTCTAAAAAAGTGGAAAAAGCTCTCAGAAACCCCCGCTGAACAATTATTTATTATTTATGACGGAGACCAAAGAATGAAAACAGAAAATGGTTCGTTACTCCCGTGGAATAAACTTGATATTGAAAGTTTACCAACCGTCAGGATGAGCAAAGCAGATTGAGGCTGAGGCTGAGGCTGAGGCTGAGGTTGAGGCTGAGGTTGAGGCTGAGGTTGAGGCTGAGGTTGAGGTTGAGGCTGAGGTTGAGAAATCACCACATAAGGCACAGAAGAACACAGAGACAGAAGGCGGAAGATAGATGCAGC
>NZ_AHZV01000312.1 GCF_000250735.1 Anaerophaga thermohalophila str. Valhall | reverse complement strand
CAGGTTAAATCTTACATCTGAAAATCTAATGAACTATTAAAAAAACAAAGTATGACCGATTTTGATAGAAACGATATTGTTTGTCGTCACCTTCAACTCACAAAAGAAGATATTATCAATGCAATACGCGAGAAGAATCTTAGTACCTTCGAGGAGGTTCAGGATGAAACGGATGCCGCCACTGTCTGCGGTTCATGTGCTGCCGATGTGGAAGCCATTCTTGAGGAGGAACTACGAAAACGTGAAAACGGGGAATAATACTTACCCGGGGTGTCCAAAGACTATTATGATTTAACTACTTGTACCACAGCAAAGATGAATCCCCGTAACTTAAAAAACGGTAATTGTTATTCAGCGCATGGTCATAAATTTGCTTCCAGTGATCGCCGATAATTGCTGCCACGAGTAATAATAAGGTGCTACGTGGTTGATGGTAATTGGTGATCAGTGCATCAATGGTGCGGATTTTATAACCTGGAACTATGATGATTGCAGTAGAACCTTCAAAGAAGATTTTTCCTGCTTGTTCTGTGGTATTGATAAGTTGTTCAAGAGCCTCCTCAAAAGGGAGTGAAGATGTAATATTATATGGTGTCCATTGTTTGATGTGATGAAAGGGTTGATCCATGCCGCTCAGTACCCCGGCCCAATAGAGGGATTCAAGGGTGCGAAGGGAGGTTGTGCCAACAGCTATCCGGGGGCCTTTGTGATTTTTTATGTTTTTTAATGTTTCGATTGAAATTCTGAAATGTTCGGTATGCATTTCATGGCCGGCAATGGTTTTGCTTTTTACCGGACGAAAAGTTCCGGCTCCGACATGTAACGTCAGATTTTGAAGGGATATGCCTTTGTTTTTCAATTTATTCATTACATCTGTTGTGAAATGCAATCCTGCTGTAGGAGCAGCCACAGAACCCTGTTCTTTGGAATAGACAGTTTGATAGCGTTTAATGTCAATTTCCTCCGATTCCCTTTCCAGATAAGGAGGAATTGGAGTCTTGCCCATGGCTTCCATTAGTTCCGAGAAAGTGTATTCAGGATTATTCCAGCTAAAGCGTATGGCATAACCATCGTTAGTTTTTGTTACTTTTTCGGCTTTAAGCGAAACTTCAGTTTTTCCTGTATTTACGATTGTTTCGAGTGATCCTTCTTTCCATTTTTTCAGATTTCCCACCATGCAATTCCACGTTACCTCCCGGTTTTGTTCAAAAGCGAGGGCTACATCTGTAGGATGAGCGGGCTCCAGACAGAAAATTTCGATGCGGGCACCTGTTTTTTTTCTGAATGGAAGTCTCGCCCTGATTACTTTCGTATTGTTGAAGGCCATCATAGCATTTGGAGGGAGTAAATCAGGCAATTCACGGAAAATGTGGTCACTGATTTGTCCTTTTTTGTAAAGTAAGAGTTTCGAATGATCACGTTTTTCTAATGGATATTTGGCGATTCTCTCCGAAGGCAGATGGTAGTTGTATTGATCGATGGGTATGTGCATTGTTTGACTTGATTCGGTTTTGTTTTTAATCAGAGCCTGTCTATAAAGTCGAGAAAGTATTTTGCTTATCATGTGTCTGTTCAGAAGGTGTCATTTACAAGGCTTGCGAAGTCCGAAAATACGGAGTTTACTCATCGTAAATGAGAAATTTACGGACGAGCGTAACACAGTAAATGGCACTTTATGGACAGACACTAATTAAACTGTCAGTCGGCAAATATAGATATTTCCGTAAAATTAGGCTGTAGTGATCAGTTTAAAAAAAGAAATCTGTTTTTTTACCTTTGCATCAAAATGGGTGTAATATGAAGAATATGGATATCAGACCAGGCGATAAAGTAAGATTTCTGAACGATGTTGGCGGTGGCGAAGTCACCCGGGTCGAAGGGAAAATCATATATGTTGAAGATGAGATAGGATTTGAGATTCCTATGCCGTCATCGGAAGTTTTAGTGGTTGAAAGAAAAGAAGATGTCAAAGAAAAATCTTCCCAACACGGGAAAAAAGAAATTCAAAATGAAGATGGTTATGATCCGGAAATGCCCGACCTTGAAGAAGAAGAACCTCCGCTCATTGAAGATAGCCATGATGATGCCAACCCCCGCGTTTATCTTGCTTTTCTGGATGGTGGGAAACCCCAGGGTGACCAATGTGTTGATCTTCATATTGTAAACGATAGTAATTATTATTGTTTATATCTTATTTTGGAGATCGGGGAAGATGGTCTTGCCCGGCAACTTTTTAATGGACGCATACAACCCAATACAAAAGAGTTTCTTGATGGATTTTCTGCCGCTAAGATGGATACAAGCTGGCATGTTCAAATTATTTTGTACAGGAATGACAAACCATTCAGATTGCTTGAGCCCGTTAATGAAATAATAAAAATCAGAGCCAATAAATTCTTCAGAGAAAATGCTTTTAAAAGCAATGATTTTTTCTATGATAATGTAGTATTGCTTCCCATTATTAAAACCGAATTGGAGCGTCAGGTTGAAAATCTTACCAAAAAGGAAACCCGTGATGTTTTAAAAGAAAAGGGGGAACTGGTCAGAAAAAAGCCTTCTCCCGAAAAACAGAAACGTCCTGACATTATTGAGGTGGATCTTCATATTCATGAGCTACTGGATGATATTCGCGGACTATCCAACGCGGATATGTTGAAAATTCAGATGGATAAATTTCATGAAGTCATGGAAGAAAATCTTAAAAACAAAGGACAAAAGATTGTTTTTATTCACGGCATTGGCAATGGTACCCTGAAGCATGAAGTACGCCGGCAGTTAAATACGCGTTACAAGAGCCACAGCTTCCAGGATGCTTCATTCAGGGAGTATGGGTACGGGGCAACACTGGTAATCATTTAGTGCCTGTCAAACGAGTGGAACTTCTGACCATATAGATAATACAGCGTTGAACCTGGGCCTGCGGGAACACTGTTTCTCGGCAATATCCTTCTATCACTTTTCGCCATTCTTAAGAACCATTTTTTCTGCTGCATGTTGCCCTATGCTCCATGCCCCATGCCCCATGCTCCATGCTCCATGCTCTCTGATCCATTATCGATAAGACCACTATTATTGTTTTGTTCATTTGTTCTATTTGTATATCTATTTAACTTTCTTAGAAAATCTAAATATTTATTCATTATAAATTATTTTTTATGAATTTTCTCTTTCGATTATTAATATTTTTATTCTGAGTTAAAATTTCATATAAAATATTTTTTCAGAAAATTAAAAAAATAATTTGCTTTTTCAAATTTATTTAAGATATTGCATAAGTTAATCAGATTAAACTTTTTAAGAAAAGATATGCATTATTCAAAGTTGAAATTTGAGAACTTTGTAAATAAGGTAGATGAAGTACTGGGGCAAAGCCTTACGGATCAAACCCTTGTTTCCTCATTGTCTACCTTTGGCTATGGGTTAAAAGAGATGGAGAGGGGCAGGCAATTGCTGGAAAATTTGCGACAAATAAACCAGGAACAGGAAGCTGCCAGGAGAAGAAGAATTCAATTAAATGGTGAAAAGAGCGATCTTCAGAGAAGTTTGCAAAAGAGATATATGCGTTTTATTAAGCTTGGCCGGATTGTTTTCGATAACGACAATATGGCAAAGAAAGCTTTGGGATTAGAAGGTCCGAGAGCAAAACAGTTTGACGACTGGTATCGTCAGGTATACTTATTTTGCAAGAATCTGATTGCCGAAGAAAAGTGGATGAAAGCTCTTACAGGGTTTGGAGTGAAGAAAACCGATATCAGTCATATTCTTGATGATCTTGAAAAGCTTGAAGAATTAAATACCCGTTTTGAACATGCAAAAGAATTGTCTAAAGAGATGACAAAAAAGAAACGTCATCAGCTTGTGGCTTTACAGGACTGGTTGAGCGATTATCTGAAAATTGCACGCCTCGCGTTGGAGGAGAAGCCACATTTGCTGGAAAAATTATTGAATTAGCGTCTGTCCATAAAGTGTCATTTACTGTGTTACGCTTGTCCGAAAATTACGCATATACGATGAGTAAACTCCGTATTTTCGGAATTTGCAAGCCTTGTAAATAACACTTTCTGGACAGACACACATAATGTAAAAATTTTTACGAGTTTATAGACGAGTACGAATTAGAGCATGAGGCCATTTCTGAATGTTTCTTTTTACCAATCTTATTTTGGCAGAATAAAAGACTATACCAAAAAAGCTGAAAGGAGTCGTTGTTTGACGAACTGTTAATAAATGTTGGTTAACTTCTATAGTTTAAGGACGAATATGTGATTTGCGCGATGAAATTATAATAACATGATTTTGTGAAAACCTTAATTGTTCTATGTTTTGAAACAATGGTGTGTTAAGATGCGTACAAAATTTTAGTGAGAATTTAGATATGTTCTAAATTGGAAACATAAAAGTAATTAGTGTTTGTCAAAAAGTGTTGGCTTTTCGTCAATGATTTTTTTATAAGGGGCTGATTTTTAGATTTATTCATTAAGTTTGTCTTCGATTTTTTAAGAAAATTCTTAAAAAGTTTGATGATTCATTTAGCAATAAATGATAGTCTTTTGATATATTAAAGGGAAGAAAAGTTCATTTTGTTGATAAATTAATGTTATGAACGTGTTCAAAAATAGTTTAATAAATATATTTTTGCTGATTGTGAAGTTGTTTTTGCCGCTAAAGGAAAGCAGATAACCCTAAACTATATGCCATGAAGAGAGGTTTACAGTCTTTCGTTTTTTTATTTGTGTTGTTGTTCGTTCTTTCGGGCCTTGATTCTTTTGGGCAGGGTCGCGATGAAGGAGGTTTTGTTGAGAAAATTGAGCTTCCTGTTATTCAACGTGGAGCCCGCAGTCCCGAAGTTATAACATCTTTGGATGCAAATTATTGTTCTCAGGGAGGTTATGCTGACATTTATTTAGATCCGGCAGATATTCCTTCAGGTACCATAAGGGTTGTTTGGACCATTAAAACCAATGTTGGAGGAAACGAAGAGGAACATAACGGATGGGTTGATCCTATTGGAACAGACCCGAACAATGGGGTGAGATTTTTCCCTGACAGAGTACCTTCCGAGTTTTATGGGGATGCTATCTTTTTTCAATTTCAGTTTTATGATGGAAATATTACAGCAGGAGGAGATTATGACTGGACATATGTGTATAAAAGTCCGGAAATTTATACTGTTACTCCTGCAGAGCTTCACTTGTGTAGTGGCACTACAGGTACAGTTACTTTAAGTAACTCCGAGTCTGGGTATGAATATTTTTTGTATAAAGATGGTGTAGAGCAGCCAGGCTTTATCCCCGGAGATGATGGAGTCCCGTTGAATTTTACTGTTCCTGCTCCGGATCCTTCTGCATCACCTGTTATATATACAATAGAAGCGCGTCGAAACAGTGACCCGAGGTGTACTGTCTTCATGAGTGGACAGACTGAAGTATTTGGATACGATAATCCTGTTCCTGATCCTTCTTCAAACAGTCCTGTTTGCGAAGGAGAATCGATCGTTTTACAAGATAGCAATGCACCTGTTTCAGGATACCAATATATTTGGGAAGGTCCCGGGTTACCTGTAGGCGGTCAAATTGGACATACGGTTACTGTTTCCGATCCTTCAGTTATTGATAATAGTGGTGATTATAACTATAATCTTACCATTATTGATACCAATAATCCTGCAAATTGTGAAGCTACAGAAACTATAACCGTCACGGTTAATGATAATCCTGTTGTTAATAATATATATAATGACAGTCCTGCCTGCGTTGGAGATGCTGTAACTATTTCAATTGATGTTTCCGGAGGATCAGGCCCTTATACTTTCTCCTGGACCGGACCAAATGGATTTTCCAGCACAGATGAAGACCCTGTTCTTTCTAATGTTACACTTGCTGATGCTGGAACATACGAGGTGGTTGTTACAGATGCTAATGGTTGTGGATCAACAACTGCTTCTACTGTGGTTGCAGTTAA
>NZ_AHZV01000313.1 GCF_000250735.1 Anaerophaga thermohalophila str. Valhall | reverse complement strand
GGGCTTAGTATAACCTCGTAGAGGTGGCAGTATGGTAGAATTCAAAATATCTAAAGAAAACAAAGTTCCGTAGGAACGACACAAAACAATGGCACCATGGCAAATACCTATACACAGTTAAATATACACGCCATTTTTTCGGTCAAAGGTCGTGAAAACATTATTTTGGATAGCTATCGAAACAGGTTACATCAATACATTGCCGGAATAATCAATAACGGTCGGAACTTTTCGCTGGCAGTAAACGGATACAGGGACCATGTACACATTTTTTTTGAAATGAGTCCTGCCAAAAGCTTATCTGATGTAATGAAAGAGATCAAAGCCAGCTCTTCAAAATGGATCAACCAAAATAATTTAGTAAGAGCTCGTTTTGCATGGCAGGAAGGTTATGGTGCGTTCTCTTATTCCCGTTCACAGAGAGATATGGTAATAAAATACATTATGGAACAGGAGAAACACCATGCCAAAAAAACATTTCGGGAGGAATATCTTGAATTGTTAAAAAAATTTGATATCTCTTTTAAAAACCAATATGTCTTTGAATTTTATGACTAATAATTAATATCTGTCGCTCCTACCGGAGCTTTTGATATCTTTAACCTTTATGCTACTACCATACTGGCGTTCCTAACGGAACTTCAAAATAGCTCTCAGAAGTGAGAGTATAATAAGATGAGCAAGCTTAGTCTAACCTCGTAGAGGTGGCAGCCATTACTTCAGTCAATTTCCGATTGAGGAATGAGCAAGCTTAATATAACCTCGTAGAGGTGGCAGTATGGTAGAATTCGAAATATCTAAAGAAAACAAAGTTCCGTAGGAACGACACAAAACAATGGCACCATGGCAAATACCTATACACAG
>NZ_AHZV01000314.1 GCF_000250735.1 Anaerophaga thermohalophila str. Valhall | reverse complement strand
ACAATAGGTCAATAGGTCATTAGGCTAATAGGACAATAGGACAATAGGTTAATAGGTCATTAGGTTAATAGAAACTATATTAGTGCGTGTCAATAGACTCGCAAAATTTTTCACAATATGTGTGTCTGTTCAGAAAGTGCCAGATGCAAGGCTTGCGAAGCCGTCAAAAACGGGGTTTACTTTTCGTAAATGAGTATTTTGGCGGCAAGCGTAACACAGCAAATGGTACTTTATGGACAGACACTATATTAGCCTGAAACTCGGAACATAAAACACAAAACAAAACACAAAACATTATGAAAACCAGGAATATATTTTTAGGCCTGATAGCAGGAGCATTCATGTTGACATCCTGCGGTATGGGCGGCCAGAAGAAATCGGAAGAAAAATCAGAAAGTGAAACGACAAAAACAGCAACAGTGGAAGAAGCGTTAAATGCACTGACAGAAGAAGAGAAAGCCGAAGGCTGGCGTCTGCTTTTCAACGGAGAAAACTTTGAGGGCTGGCGAGGCTATAATAAGGAAGCTGTTCCAGGCGCCTGGAGTATCGAGGATAATGCTATCAAGATTAACGGCTCGGGAGAGGGCGAAGCCGGTGCCGAAGATGGCGGTGACATAATATACGATGAGAAGTTCAGGAACTTCGAGTTGAAATTCGACTGGAAAGTATCGAAAGGAGGCAACAGCGGTGTCTTTTACCTGGCCCGGGAATTTGATGATCTTCCCATTTATCGTTCTGCCCCTGAGTATCAGATACTGGACAACGAGAATCACCTGGACGCCCAGCTGGGAAAAGAGGGCAACCGTCAGTCGGCTTCGTTGTACGATCTGATACCTGCAAAGCCGCAAAACAGCAAGCCGTGGGGTGAATGGAACACCGGTTCCATAATAGTATACAAAGGAACGGTTGTACACAAGCAAAACGGTGAAGTTGTTCTTGAGTACCATCTGTGGACACCCGAGTGGGAAGAGATGATAGCAAACAGTAAGTTTAAGGGATGGACGGAAATGATCAACGCCGGTGGCGAAGAACGCATGGGATACATCGGACTTCAGGATCATGGCGATGATGTATGGTTCCGCAACATTAAGCTGAAAGTAATGGAGT
>NZ_AHZV01000315.1 GCF_000250735.1 Anaerophaga thermohalophila str. Valhall | reverse complement strand
ATTAAATAGATAAAGTCGTTCATTATTACGACATTCTTTTGAACAGTGATATTTTGACAATTAATCATCACAGGTGCAGACTTTTTGAAAGATTTACTTGAAAAACCTTGCACTTTGAATGATATTATTGGCTATAATTAATTTATTATTAATCTTTTAATTGCTTTTCAGCAGGCCCTAATTATCTTGACTACCTGCCAACAGAAATCTACTGATCTTATATCTACAAATCTTATATCTACCGATCTATTGTTAATAATGCTTTTTGTAAATTCTTCCTGGCCCTGAAAACCAGGCTCTCGGTCGCTTTCTGAGACATATCCATTACCTCTGCTACTTCTTTTATGCTTAATTCCTGATAGTAGAACAACACAAATGCTTTTTTCTGATTACTTTTCAATTTGTTAATGGCCTGCCATATCTGCTTTTTTTGTTCTTCTCTTTCGAGGTTTTCTTCGGCATAGTTGCCGGAATATTGCGACTCGTTGACTTCGTTGTTGATTCCGACAAACGAGCGTAGCTTGTTTTTTCTTACCCTGTTGATGGCCTGATTTACTGCAATACGGTAGAGCCAGGTGCTGAATGTGGAACGGCCATCGAATGATTTCAATGAGTGCCAGACTTTAACAAAAATATCCTGGGTCAGGTCTTCGGCATCATCTGCATTATGCAAAAAGCCCATGCTGGTTTGAAATACTTTTTGACGGTATTTCTCTACCAACCGGGAAAAGGCTTCGGTTTGACCCTCTTTTGCCTGATTTACCAATTCGCTGTCGCCGGACGGTCGCTGCATGCAGATTGTTAAAGAATTTTGAATTTGAGGTAGAGACGCCTAATTTGGCGTCTCTACCTAATTAGTGTCTGTCCATAAAGTACCATTTGCTGTGTTATGCTCGCCGCCAACATCCTCATTTACGATTAGTAAACTCCGGTTTTGGCGGCTTCGCAAGCCTTGCAACTGGTACTTTCTGAACAGACACACATATTGTAAAAATTTTTGCGAGTTTATAGACACGCACTAATTATATTAACAAAACACATTAATTTCTGTTTTGGCCTGTTCCGCCGCCACTGCCATCACGCAGGCGCTGCCGTCCGGTACCGTCTTCCAGGTTGTCGCAGGTGCCATTGTTGTTGGTGTCAACATAATTGCCTGAACCACCGCCTTGTCCGTCGCGAATGGCACGAGGACCGGAGCCATCTCTGCGGCCATTGCCGCGACCAAGTCCTATTCCTTGTTTGTTACCACGGCCAAGTCCTTTTCCGTTAATACGTCCCTGTCCGTTTCCGTTGCCCGGACCTAAACCTTTTCCCGGACGGTTGCCGTCGTAGTTGTCGCAAACACCGTCGCCGTCATTGTCAACAAATCCCGGACGTACATTTTGCGAAGTTTGTTGCTTTTGATCGTTATCGGCGTTGTTTTGTGCCTGAACATTGTTGGCTGCAAATGCAAATCCTGCAATTATTGCCAATGAAAATACTAACTTTTTCATAACTCTTTATTTTTTATTGTTTTCATCCTTTTGACAATGGCAGGGATAAAATCATTCGGGTTGTGGTGGAAAAATTTTTTTAAAAAATATTTGTATTTTGGATAAAGTTGTCCATATTTGCAAAGAGATAATACAGCGAATGAAGAATAGCACTTCAAATATTATCCATCCGGTTGCCGCAACAAACAATATTTGCGGAACTTCCTTCACTACCACAACAGGTATGATGATGGGACGAATGTCTATGGCATAAGTCTCGTTGACGCATCATATCTGTATCTAAGCAACAAAATTCCGATAAATTTTAATTTCAAATTGAATCAGATACCGGTGCGTCAATGCAACCGGGAAGAATTGATTTTTTTAGTAATTAACCTATAAATTCTTAAAACTATGTCTGATTTTAAATTTGAAACGCTGCAGTTGCATGCAGGACAGGAAGTGGACCCCGTAACCAATTCACGGGCGGTACCCATTTATCAAACAACATCCTATGTCTTTAATGACTCTGAACATGCTGCCAACCTTTTTGGATTGAAGGAGTTTGGCAATATCTACACCCGTATTATGAATCCCACTACCGATGTGTTTGAAAAGCGTATTGCTGCATTGGAAGGCGGCGTTGCTGCATTGGCTGTGGGTTCGGGACAGGCGGCTCAGTTTATTGCCATCACCAATTTTCTGCAAGCCGGTGATAATTTTATCTCTACATCCAATCTCTACGGAGGTACATTCAACCAGTTCAAAGTTCAGTTTAAACGGCTCGGGATTCAGGTCAAATTTGTTGAAACCGATGATCCGGCTGATTACGAAGCACAAATTGACGATAATACCAGGGCCATTTATGTTGAAACCATTGGTAATCCCCGGTTCAATATTCCGGATTTTGAGAAACTGGGAGAAATTGCTGCCAAACATGGTATTCCGCTTATCGTTGATAACACATTCGGTGCGGCCGGTTATCTTTTCCGGCCGTTGGAGCATGGTGCCAATGTTGTTGTGCAGTCGGCAACCAAGTGGATCGGTGGCCACGGGACATCCATCGGCGGCGTTATCGTTGATGGTGGTAATTTTAACTGGGGCAATGGCAAATTCCCAGCATTTACCGAACCCTCCGAAAGTTATCACGGACTTAAATTCTGGGAAGTTTTTGGTGCTGATGGTCCTTTTGGCAATATCGCTTTTGCCATTCGCGCCCGAGTGGAAGGACTTCGTGATTTCGGGCCTGCATTGAGCCCATTCAATGCATTTTTGCTTTTACAAGGGCTGGAGACTCTTTCTTTAAGAGTTGAGCGTACGGTTCAGAATGCTCTGGAATTGGCAAAGTGGCTAGAAAAACATCCACAGGTTGAGTATGTTAATTATCCGGGACTGGCATCAAGTCCTTACCACGAACTCGCTAAGAAATATCTTAAACGTGGTTTCGGAGGTGTTTTAAGTTTCAAAATCAAGGGACCGGAGGGCACAGCTGATAAATTTATCAACAATTTGTCGCTGGTTAGTCACCTGGCCAACGTGGGCGATGCCAAAACGCTGATTATTCATCCCAGTTCGACTACGCACGAACAGCTTTCTGCCGAAGACCAGAAAGCCGCGGGTGTAGAACCCGGATTGTTGCGTGTTTCGGCAGGGATTGAACACATTGACGACATAAAAGCCGATTT
Source organism: Anaerophaga thermohalophila str. Valhall (assembly GCF_000250735.1). Classification (GTDB taxonomy): domain Bacteria; phylum Bacteroidota; class Bacteroidia; order Bacteroidales; family Marinilabiliaceae; genus Anaerophaga; species Anaerophaga thermohalophila_A. Next base: position 21,376 of record NZ_AHZV01000315.1, on the reverse strand, counting down.
TTCGGCAGCTTTTGAAAAGGTTGGAAAGTAAACCGCCTTTATTGTTTATATTTGTGGCCCGTTTGAAGTTCCGGCTTCCGGAACCTCATGGGCCACTCATTCACTTCCGCTAAACTTAAAGAAATGTCACGACAAAAATTAAACATAGGGCTGTTTGGATTCGGTGTTGTGGGACAGGGGCTTTACGACGTTTTGGAAAAAAGTCCGGCACTCGATTCCAGGGTAAGCAGGATTTGCGTTAAAAGAAGAATTAAACGGTCGCTGCCCGATGATATGTTTTGTTACGACCCCGATGAAATTCTTGAAGATGAAGGCATCAATACCATCGTCGAGCTGATCGACAATGCGGATGATGCCTATTTTATTGTGAAAAAGGCGCTGCAAAAGGGGAAAAACGTGGTTTCGGCCAATAAAAAAATGCTGGCTGAACATCTTTCGGAAATGGTGACCCTGGCAAAAGAGAAAAATGTTTCGTTACTCTATGAAGCCTCAGCTTGCGGCAGCATCCCGGTAATACGCAATCTCGAGGAGTACTATGACAACGATCTGTTGCTATCGGTTACAGGAATTCTTAACGGCTCATCAAACTATATTCTTTCTAAGATTTTTGACAACCATGAAAGCTATTCCGATGCTTTGAAAAAGGCGCAGGAATTGGGCTTTGCCGAATCTAATCCCTCATTCGACGTGGATGGATTCGATTCTTTATACAAGCTGATAATTTTGACAATGCACAGCTTTGGCGTTATTGTCTCTCCCGATGAGGTTCTTAATTACGGGATTTCCAATATTTCCGAATTTGATATCAATTACGCCCGCGAAAAGGGTTACAAAATAAAACTGGTAGCTCAGGTAGAACGCCTGCGCGATAAGAAAATTGCACTTTTTGTTCTGCCCCGGTTCGTAACCCGTGATAAATATATCTACAGTGTGGAAGATGAGTTTAATGGTGTGGTGATTAAAGGTGTCGCTTACGACAAACAGTTCATGTTTGGTAAAGGCGCCGGCGGACACCCTACCGGGTCGGCAGTGCTTTCGGATATTACCGCCCTGGGACACTATTATCGCTACGAGTATAAAAAAGCCAGCTACTTTGGCGGCTTTAAGTACTTTAAGGAAGGAGCTATTGAGGTATATCTGAGATACAGCAATCCGGTAGTGCTGAGGAATTTTGAATTCAAATCGGTCTCGGAAGAATATCACGGACCTAAGTATCACTATAAGATCGGCTTTATCAGGCTGGATAAGCTCATTGCTATTAAGGATAAGCTGCGAGAACTGGACATATTCCTGGCTGCCACGGGTAAAGCGCTGAATTACTGATATCTATCCGGTGGCATATCCTATGGTTAATACCGACATTTTGGAGCCCGCAACTTCCTCCAGAGCATGGCAAAAGGCTTCAAGGGTAGAACCCGTGGTGACCACATCGTCAAGAACAAGAATGTGTTTTTTGACGAGATGTTGATGATTTATTACTTTGAAGATGCCTTCCACATTTTGCCATCTTTCGAATCGTCCGCGACGTGTCTGGCTTTGAGAATGGACAGTGCGAATAACAGCCTGACTGACAACAGGAATTTTAGTGACTTCATGAATGCCCTTTGCCAGAAGTTCAGCCTGGTTATAGCCACGGATTTTTTGTTTGCGATAATGCAGCGGTACGGGAACCAAAACATCGGCCTGCCGGAGTATGTTGGTTCCCGTTAATAATTTGCCCGCAATATTGCCGAGGTATATTCCCGTTTCTTTTCCACCTTTGTACTTAAGCTGATGGATGAGCTTTTGCAATAGTTCCCCTTTTCGGTAGTAAAAAACAGAGGCGGCATTTTCAACCCTTGCCCGGCCCCAAAATATCTGTGCCACCGGATTGTCAGGGTCTTCCACAAAGTTTGTTTTGGGCAATCCCGACTCGCAGGCACGACAAATTACGCTTCGCGAACTGCCCAGTACCTCCCCGCATCCTTTACAAATTGAAGGAAACAGAAGTGCTGAAAAGCCTGAAAGGTATTTGGAAAAGGGGTAGGTCATTCTTTTCGCTTCGGTGATTACTTCTTTTTCAGGAGAGAAACAATCCAAAGCAAAATGATGGCTCCGACTGTTGCCGAAATGAGTTGCCAGATTAATCCATGCCCGGCAAGTCCCAGAAACTCAAATACAGCTCCGCCGATGATGCCACCGATCAAACCTACAACCAGGTTCCATAATAGCCCGAGGCCGGAACCTTTAAAAATCAAACTTGCAAGATAACCTGCCAGAAGTCCGATCAGAATAGAAAGTAAGAGTCCCATTGTAATTTATTTTAGTTAAACATAAAACGGTTATTAGCGGAAAGTTAATGAAAATTTCGGGACTCAGTGTGCTTATGTTATTGATTTTTTACTTTATGTTTTCTCTGTTAATAAAAAAACAGATAATGAAGATGAAGGGGAAATGATATTTTCGATATATTTGTTGATAATGGAACGTTAGGTTTTAAGATACCTCCATGGTGTCTGCCTGTGCTTAGCCGGTTGCAAAGTTTAAAGGGTTATTGGGTTAAAACAATGCTTCGTTCAACTATTGCAAGTAAGCGATAATCAGTTGTAAAAAAACAAAGCAAAAAAATATCACATAAAAACGATGTTTATATCATACAACGATTTATAGCAATAATTACAATATATTCGTTAAATCAGTCAATTACAGCGATATTTTGACTGTGCTTTTAATGGATATAAAGACAATGACGCTATGGGGACGTTATGCGCAACCATGCCAGAGTGCAAACAGATAAGCAATGAGTAAGAAAATTTTAGAAGACCATAAAAAAGAAGGGAAAAGATTAAGACCACCTCTAACAACAATTGGAAATTTTGTTGACTTAAGTTGGGTGGATTATATTATCCCAGATGTCATTTGGATTACATTGCTTAGAGACAAATTTGGAGATAAACTTGGAACTGAACTTGTTAATGAATTTATTGTAATATCGACAAAGCACGAATCTGCGAAATTTAGAAATTATGCCCTGATAAGTTCATTCGAAACTTTACCTTCACAAAATAAAACTGAAATTTTTAATGACCTTAAGAAAAAGGGCATTGTAAGTCCTATGTTATCAGGACTTTCTGATTTTTTAGATATGTATCCCAAATGCCCACTTAACTTTATACGACCGAATGATTACTCTACGAAAGTAATAGATGTTAAATTCTTATTGAGATATAAAGAAATTCTATGGGATTTAATTGATAAGCGTAGCAAAAAATCAACGTTTACAATTGCAAATGTAGTCTATTCAATGTTTGTCTTGGATAGATTAAAAATTGTGAAAGATTCTCCAATGACTCAGTTTCCTAAAATTCAAGAATATCCTGATACCGAGATTTCTAGAATGATAGCATCTTCATTAAGAGCTTCAATTAATGCATTTTACAATGTGGAAATGTTTGACAAAGATAATTCAACTTGGGCGAAAGAATTTTGGAATAGAGGAATTGAAATTGAAGCTTGCAAATTATGAAAAACAAAGAAATTGAATTGAATTTTTCAAAGATAATTGAGCAATACTCGGATAATCTAAAAAACGAGCTTAAGGAATTATGGAATGGATTTAAGATAGACCTATCTATAAAAGAACAATTTGAGGTAATTGGTGGAATCATTGCTAGACAGATTACAATAACCACTCATTTTGCTTCAAATTCAAATATATGGACTGGTGATTTAGCACCAATAATTTTGAGAAGCTTGGCAGATAACTATATTAATTTAGCTTGGATTCTTGAATCACCAAAAGATAGAGCACAAAAGTTCATTTTACACGGGCTTGGCCAAGAAAAACTGATGGTTGAACATCGCAAGAATCAAATGATAAGTGATGGCTTAAATCCAGATGAAGATGAGTTAATTAAATTTTCAGAACAGTGGATTAATAGCCAACGATATACTTTTTTAACCGATGTGAATCTAGGTAGTTGGTCAGGTTTAAGTACTCGTGAAATGGCTCAGCAAGCTAATTGTATGGATTTTTGCAATTTTGTTTATCAGCCCTTTAGTACAGCAGCACACAATATGTGGAATCATGTTGCAAAGTACAATCTCAGAACAAGTGATAATGTATTACACAAGTTGCTTAAAGTACCTGTGATTTCTGAAATTACTTCACATTTAGACTATCTTGATTTAGCAGCAAAGTATACCGATAAATGTTTCTGGATTTACTACAAAAAGTTTCCAAACGATAAAGAAAGAAAATCATCATATAATATTTTAAAAGAGCAACTTAAAGAATTGGAGAAAGAAATTAATAATAAAAATGGCAGCGCATAACACGCAATATACGTAAGCCGGGTGATGTGGGTAAATTTAACTTTTGTATATTTAATCAAAATTGTAACGGTTTGATAGGTTGGAGCTTCGAAATCCCGGCCTCCGCATATTGCCATCCGTTAGGGGCAAGTGAAAAAGACACAACGACAACCTGAAATGATAATTATAAAAAATGATATATCAGTGGATTTAGCTTTATGATAAGACAGTGCAAATTTGATGGAAATTTATTTTGTTTTTTTCTTCCTCCGCAAAAAAGAAACCCCATCCACCTTGCAGCACATTTCCAAGCCCCCACAAGCCAACGCCCAAACCAAAGGCTTGAAAAAGAGCTGCAATTCTGCCTACGCACAGGTGCATAATTGTTACATTTAAGCTTTGAACAAACCGAGATTGTTAAAGTTAGTATAATGAAAAAGGACATAGACAACAAACTCAAATCCAAAAACATCAAACCAACCGCCATGCGCGAATTGGTATTACAGGTTCTAACCGAACAAAAAACAGCTATCAGCCTACCCGAATTAGAACAAAAATTTGAAAAAGCAGACAAAGCCACATTATACCGTACATTAAAAACTTTTGAAGAAAACAAACTGATTCATTCAATTGATGATGGTTCGGGCTCTGTAAAATACGCCTTGTGCCAGGAAGCTTGCGAGTGCCAACCCGATGACCTGCATGTTCATTTCCTTTGCACAATATGTAACCAAACATTTTGTTTGAACGACATCCCTGTTCCAACAATAAACCTCCCCAATAACTTTTCACTCGAAAACGTGAATATGGTGGTAAAAGGCATTTGTTCAAATTGCAAGAAATAACTTTGCAACCCGGTTGCATGAACTTTGGGGTATCTTTGCCGTTGTAATTCAGAAAATACCGGAATTTTAAATGAAATATTTAGCAGTAATATTATCAATGTACGTAATGGTTTTAACAGCCTCACCATGCAATGATGTACATGCTGCCAATACAAATTCTGTTTCTCTGGAATTATCAGAACAAAGCCCGAATCAATCAAACGAAGTTGATTTATGTTCTCCGTTTTGTTTTTGTAATTGTTGCCAAACACTTTCTTTCCCTTCATTTTTTAGTATTTCCTTTATCAATTTAGTAGTAATTACTTTAGATATTAAATTGAAAGAACCTGCAATTTCAAGTCCTGTTGCATCTATCTGGCAACCACCCAAAATATAATTCATTTCTTCTTTCTCTAAAACTGAGCATTAAGCTCATGTATCATTTCATAGATATGATATAATAGTTTTTCCATGATTAAACATATGGATTTTAGCTAATTAATTGAATACAATTAAAAATTTAAAGAAATCAAATGATAAATAATATAATATCTTTTTCAATAAAGAATAAGGCACTCATCGGGCTGTTGACCATAGGGCTTATCATCGGGGGTATCTGGTCGATGACCAAAGTGCCTTTGGATGCCGTGCCCGATATCACCAACAACCAGGTGCAGGTGATTACCACCGCGCCCAACCTGGGCACCGAAGACATAGAGCAGTTTGTAACCTACCAGGTGGAACTTTCGGTGGCCAACCTGCCGGGGGTTATCGAAATTCGTTCGGTTTCCCGGTTTGGGCTGTCAGTGGTTACCATTGTTTTCGAGGACAATATGGGAACCTACCTTCCCCGGCAATTGGTAAGCGAAGCCCTGGCAGAAATTAAGGAAAAAATCCCGGAAGGATTTGCCGAACCGTTTATGGCGCCAATCAGTACCGGATTGGGTGAAATCTACCAGTACACGCTGGAAGTACAGCCCGGTTACGACACTGTGTATAACGACATGGAACTGCGCACCATGCAGGAATGGATTGTAAAACGCCAGATGGCAATGGTTCCGGGAGTAGTTGAGGTAAACTCCTTTGGCGGACGTGGCAAACAATACGAAATCTCCATAAACCCCGATAAGCTACGCAGCATGAACCTGACCATTGCCGACATTTTCGAGGCTTTGGAAGATAATAATCAGAATACCGGAGGGGCTTATATTGAGAAAAATTTTCAGGCCAACTTTATCCGTGGCGAAGGTTTGATGCGCTCGCTCGATGACATCCGCAACACGCCGGTAGCCAATGTAAACGGGCAACCTGTTTTTATACGCGATGTGGCCGAAGTAAAATACGGAAGTTTTGTGCGTTACGGGGCTTTTACCAAAGACGGTAAAGGCGAAGCCGTAGGCGGTATCGTGATGATGCTGAAAGGTGAAAACTCCAACGATGTAATCAAGGATGTGAAAGAACGCATGGCGTTAATCCAGAAATCGTTGCCCGAAGGCGTTGAGATAAAACCATTTCTCGACCGAAGCAAACTGATAAAAAGCACTACTTCAACCGTTGCAGAAAACCTGTCGATTGGGGCGCTGATTGTTATTTTTGTCCTGGTCATCTTTTTGGGCAATTTACGGGGTGGTTTACTGGTGGCATCGACCATACCGCTGGCTTTGCTTTTTGCTTTTATCATGATGAAAGTGTTTGGCGTATGGGCCAACCTGATGAGCCTCGGAGCCATCGACTTCGGTATTCTGGTTGATGGGGCAGTAATCATTGTGGAAAGCATGATTTTTTACCTGCACAGGAACGAATTTATCGGGAAGAAAATCGGCCTACCCCGGCGCAATGAAATAGCCTACAATTCAGCCAGTAAAATGATGAACTCTGCATTTTTCGGTCAGCTTATTATCCTTATTGTCTTTATCCCGGTACTGGCATTGCAGGGCGTAGAAGGTAAGATGTTTAAACCTATGGCCATGACCTTCGGTTTTGCCGTATTGGGTGTTATGGTGCTTTGTTTAACCTATATTCCCATGATGGCTGCACTTTTCCTGAGACCGCCTAAAACAGATAAAAAGACTTGGGGCGAGCGTTTTATAGAGAAACTAGAAAACCTTTACGAACCCGTAATTGGCTGGGCTTTACGCAAAGGAAGGCTTGTATTGGGAATTGCACTTATGCTTTTAATTTCCGGTGGATTTCTTTTCTCACGCATGGGAGCCGAATTTATTCCACAACTGGATGAAGGCGATTTTGCATTTCAGGCTTTCCTGAAACCGGGAACATCATTATCGGAAGTGAAGGATGCATCTACCCGTTTAGAAAAAATAGTACTGGAAAACTTTCCCGATGAGGTAGCATCCATTCAAAGCCGTATCGGGGTTGCTGATTTGCCCACCGACCCCATGCCAATGGATATTGCCGATATTTTTGTTATTCTTACACCGCAAGACGAATGGACAAAGGCCGAATCGAAACAGGAACTGATTGACAAGGTAAAGGAAAAGGTAAGTGTGTTGCCGGGTATTAACTACGAATTTACCCAGCCTATCGAAATGCGGTTCAACGAACTTTTAACTGGTATCAGGCAGGATGTGGCTATAAAATTATATGGCGATGACCTGGATATGCTGGCAGACAAAGCCGATGAAATTTCAGACTTAATCGCGGGAATTGAGGGTATTGAAGGAATAAGCGCTGAGAGAACCAGTGGATTGCCTCAAATAACCGTTAACTATAACCGTACCAAACTGGGGCAGTATGGACTCAAAATTAAAGACCTTAATACTGTGGTTGAAACAGCATTTAGCGGGGGTGTTGCCGGGGTAATTTACGAAGGTGAGCGAATGTTCGACCTTGTGGTACGCCTCGACGAAGAACACCGCCAAAGCATTGACGACCTTCGGAACCTGTTTGTAAACACCCCCACCGGTAACCAGGTACCACTGAAAGAGGTAGCTGAAATAAGCTATCAGCCGGGGCCCATGCAAATCAGCCGCGACAATACCAACAGGCGCACGTATGTGGGCATTAACGTGGAAGGCAGGGACGTTAAATCGCTGGTGGAAGAAATACAGCAAACACTTGATGAAGAACTGGAATTGCCTTCGGGCTATTACATCCGCTACGGCGGCGCTTTTGAAAACCTCGAAAGGGCAACCCAACGGCTTTCACTTGTTGTGCCACTCGCTCTGGCATTGATATTTATGCTGGTTTTCTTTGCCACAAAATCGTTTAAACAAACCCTGATGATTTACATGGCCATCCCACTGGCAGCAGTGGGCGGAATACTTTCGCTTTACTTGCGGGGAATGCCGTTTAGTATTTCGGCAGGCGTAGGCTTTATCGTGCTGTTTGGTGTGGCAGTGTTAAACGGACTGGTATTAATAAGCGGTTTTAACGAGTTAAAAGAAGAGGGAAAACTTAGCCTGGGTGATATTATCAAAAAAGGTTCCATTCGCCGGGTACGCCCTATTTTCCTCACCGCTTCAACTGATATACTCGGTTTCCTGCCTATGGCCATTTCCACATCAGCAGGGGCGGAAGTGCAACGTCCGCTTGCAACGGTGGTCATTGGCGGAATGTTAACGTCCACGCTTCTAACACTGGTCGTGTTGCCTGTTTTATATAAAATGGTAGAGTCGGGCAAAACAAAACTGAAAGCGCCCAAACTCAATACCACGGTAATAATCCTGTTGTTTATCATCGGCGGGCTTGGAATTTCGGGCAGCCTGAAAGCACAGGAAAACAACGTTACCCTTGAGCAGGCTATTGAACGGGCTAAGGAAAACTATCCTTCGCTAAAAGCCGCTTCGCTCAATGTTGAAAAACAAAAGGCCCTGAAAGCCACAGCTTATGATTTGGGCAGCACCTCTATATACACCGGAAAGGAGGAGACCGGAAATGGTGAGGTGGGTATTCAAACCCAAATTGGATTGGCGCAATCGGAAATTGACCTGTTTGGCATACCTGCTAAAAACAAGCTGAATGAATCGCGCATCAACCTGGCCGAATCAAGACTTGAACTGACCGAAAATGAGTTGGTCAGAAACGTGAGCCTGGCATGGTACCGGGCATTGGTAGCCAAAAAGCAAACCCAATTGTATAACCGGCTCGACAGTGTTTATGCCGATTTCCTCAGGGCTGCCGGGTTGCGTTTCGAAACCCAGCAAACATCCAAAGTAGCTTATCTGGCGGCTTCTGCCAAATACCAGGAATTAATGGTTAACATGAAACAGGCAGAGAGCGAATACATGGCTTCTTTGCAACTGCTGAACCAGTACCTGATGTACCCCGATGGTGTTGAAATTGCCGATGCCGGGCAGGAATGGGATGAAACCATTCAAACTTCCTACCCGCTTGATTCGTTAAACGCCGTCCCTTTGCTTAATCTTTACAGGCAACAGTTGGATGTTTCCGAAGCAGAGTGGAAAGCCGAAAAAGCAAATTTTTTGCCTAAGCTCGATTTGGGGTATTCCCGGCAATCTGTCGATGGAACATCCGGTTATTATGGATGGGAGGCCGGTATCTCCATTCCTCTGCTGTTCTTCTCCCAGTCGGGCAAAACAAAAGCCGCCCGTATTAATTACGAGATGACCGGGCAGCAATTCAAGCAGCGGGCGCTCGAACTGAACGCTTCCTACAAAGAACTTTTAAGCCGGTACAGGGTAATGAGCGAAGTGTTGGAATATTATAGAAACGAAGCGCTGCCGCTTGCCGACGAACAAATTGAAGCCGCCAACCTGGGTTACCGTTTGGGCAGCCTCGGTTATATCGAGTTTATTCAGAATACCGAATCAGCCATTAAAACAAGGCAGGAATATTTATCCCGGCTGGCGGAATATTTCGAAATTAAGGAACAATTGGAATACATTACAGGTCAATAATTAAAAAAACAGATACAATGAAATCAAAAATAATCATAGCACTTCTTGCAGTAGTTACGCTCATGTCGTGCAACAGCAACAAAAAAGAAAACAGTGAAACCGGGGAACAGGTGGAGCACGAGGGACCCGAAGGCGTGGTAATGCTGAACGAACTTCAGCGCGAAGCCCTGGATTTAAAACTGGGGAGTTTCAGTATGCGCAACCTCACCACAATGGTAAAAACAAACGGTGAAATGCAGGTGCCGCCCGCTAACTCGGCAGAAGTTACGGCCGTAATCGGGGGAAATGTACGGGATATCAGAGTTTTTCAGGGCGACAAAGTGCGCAGAGGACAAACCCTCGCCATTCTCGAACATCCTGATTATATCAAATTACAGGAAGATTTTGCCGAATTAGCCAGCCGGCTCGAATTTCTGGAAATGGAGTATGAACGCCAGAAAGAGCTCTTCGAGAACAACGTAGGCGCAGGCAGGGAGTTCCAACAGGTAAAGTCGGAATATAATTCGGCCAAAGCCAAGTACCAGGGATTGAAAGCCCGCTTGCAACTCCTGCACCTCTCGCCCGAAAAAGTTAAAGAGGGAGAGATTTCCAACAGCGTTCCCATTGTTTCACCCATCAACGGGTACGTAAATGAAATAAACGTGAAAGTGGGTACCTATGCCGGGGCACAGGACATGCTTTTTGAAATTACCGACAACAGTGAAATCCACGCCGATTTTCAAGTGTACGAAAATGATGTGCATTTACTGGAAAAAGGACAAAAGGTACATTTTACCGCAGCCAATATTCCCGATAAGGAGCTCACGGCAACGATTTTTGCCATCGGACAGGAATTTGAAGCCAACGCCAGGGCCGTGCACGTGCATGCCAGCTTGGATGAAACAGTTCCGGGCCTTATTCCGGGCATGTACATTTCAGGCCATATCCATACCGATGAAAATTATACCCGCACCTTGCCCAACGATGCCATTGTTTCCGAAGGCACAAAATCTTATATTTTTGTTTTGGACAAAGAAGCCACCGAGACAAAACACGAGCATGAGGAAAACCATGCTGACGAAGACGAACACGCACATGATGAAACACACGCAGAAGAAAGCGATGAGGAGCATGCCGGACATGAAGGAGACACGCACCAGGGTGAAGAGGGTGAAGTGATGGCTTTCCGCATGGTAGAAGTAGTTGCAGGCATGCAGGACGAAGGGTATACAGAAGTAAAACTGCTAAATCCGCTGCCTGAAAACACACAAATAGTACTCAATGCAGCCTATTATTTACTGGCAGATTTGGGGAAAGAAGAAACTGAACACGAACATTAAAAAATTAACACAATGAAAGAAATAAAAGCATTTATAAGGCCCAATAAAGTAGATGACATAGTGCATCATTTAAAAGATGCAGGTTTTGAGAATATGACCATTTCATCGGCAGAAGGTACCGGGAAATTACAGGATGAGGATGCATTTGTCTCACAAAAATTTTCCATTACCGACAGCGAAGTGGCCAAACTGGAGCTTGTGGTCAATAAAAACGATGTGGATAAGGTGGTGCAAATTATTTCGGAATACGGTAAAACCCTGAACCCCGGTGATGGGTTGATTTATGTTTCTGATGTTGAAAAGGCGTACCGGGTAAAAACAGGATTGGAAAACGGGTTGTAAAAAATTGAAAAGGTTGCTGCACATCTAATTTTGATTTATGGCAGCCTTTTCTTTACCTTCATAAAATCAGGGTTTGCCAAAAGTAGAATTGAACATTTTCATCGTTAATATACAAACAACATGAAAAAACTAAAATTAGAAATACCGCTTATTTTACCCGAAGTGCCGGACGAAAAAGACCAATGTGTTCAGGAGCTTATCTCACTGCTTCAGGAGCAAAAAGGACTGGAAAAAGTCCACGTTTCAGAGGCTGCAGAAAATGGAGTACCCCAGCTTTGTTTTCACTATGACCCGGAATTGATTTCCATTGACCGGGTACGTTCAATTGCCCGGCAAACAGGGGCGTCCATTACCGAAAAAACCGGGCATAAACTCATCGGCGTAGAAGGCATCCGCCACCCGCGCCATGCACGCAGTGTCGAACGAAACCTACGCGACTTAAACGGTATCATTGAAGCATCGGTTTCTGCCTCCGGAATGGTACGGGCTGAGTTCGACACAAGGCAGATTGATGAAGCAGCAATAGTTGAAGCTTTACGAAAAGAAGGCCTTGGTATAACCGATACTGCCTTAAAAGCCGGGAAATATCTTCGCGGCATCAAAGAAACGGAGAAAGCGCCGAAAGACAAGCAGCCTGAAAAAAAGCCTGAACACGAAGAAAAAGAAGGGGAAGAACATGAACATGCCCATGGCGGCCTTTTTGGTAAAAATACGGAGTTGATTTTCTCCATCATTTGCGGAATATTGCTGGCCATTGGTTTTGGCCTTTCATTCGTGGATGCAGTCCCATCGTGGGTTAGCCTGTCGCTGTATATCGGAGCTTATTTCTTTGGCGGTTTCTACACGGCCAAAGAAGCCATACAAACCGTTGCCAAAGGCGGTTTCGAAATTGACTTTCTTATGCTGGTTGCAGCCATCGGTGCAGCTATACTGGGCGAATGGGCCGAAGGCGCTTTGCTGTTGTTCCTGTTCAGCATGGGCCACGCACTCGAACAATTCGCTATGAACAAAGCCCGAAAATCCATTGCTGCTTTGGCTGAACTTGCCCCCAAAACCGCCTTGCTAAAGAAGAACGGGAAAACAGAAGAGGTAGGCATTGAAAAACTAAGTATCGGCGACGTTATCGTGGTGAAGCCCAACACCAAAATCCCGTCCGATGGCGTTGTGGTGAGCGGCGAAAGCAGCGTGAACCAGGCCCCCATCAAGGGCGAAAGTGTACCGGTGGATAAAATACCGGTAGACGACCCCCAAAAAGATTATTCCAATGAAAAAGACATCCGTGATGAAAACAGGGTTTTTTCAGGCACAATCAATGGTAACAACACGCTGGAAATTAAAGTCACCAGAGAAGCCAGCGACTCTACCCTCTCCCGTTTGGTAAAACTGGTGAATGAAGCCCAAACGCAGAAATCGCCCACCCAGCGGTTTACCGATAAGTTCGAGAAATACTTTGTGCCGTCTGTTTTAGGATTGGTGGTATTATTGCTCGGGGCTTTCGTGGTCATTGACGAAAATTTTAGCGACAGCTTTTACAGGGCGATGGCCGTTCTGGTAGCCGCCAGCCCTTGCGCGCTGGCCATTTCCACACCAAGCGCTGTACTGAGCGGGGTGGCACGTGCAGCCAAAAGCGGGGTGCTTATCAAAGGCGGACGTCCTTTGGAAGACCTGGGTGTTTTAACCGCCCTGGCTTTCGATAAAACCGGAACGCTTACCGAAGGCAAACCAAAACTCACAGAAGTAGTTCCGCTGAACAATACCGATGAAAATGAATTGCTGAAAATGACAATAGCCGTAGAAAACCTGAGCGACCACCCGTTGGCAAAGGCGGTGGTCAGGGACGGCAGAAAACGTTTGGAAGGTAATAGTATTCCCGAAGCCAGAGACCTTGAAGCCGTTTTGGGAAAAGGTATAAAAGCGACATTGGGTGAAGACAAAGTGTATATAGGAAACCTGGAATTATATGAAGCCCTCGATGATAATAAACCTTCGGAGGAAATTACAGAAAAGGTAAAAGCGCTTGAATCTGACGGGAACACCACCATGCTTATTCGCCGGAATGGCGATTATTTGGGTATCATTGCTTTAATGGACACTCCGAGAACGGAGGCAAAAAGCACACTGGAGCAATTAAAGAAAACCGGTATTAAACGGATGGTCATGCTCACGGGCGACAACCAGAAAGTGGCCGATGCCGTGGCCAAAGAAATAGGCCTGACCGATGCCTGGGGCAGCCTGTTGCCCGATGAAAAGGTGGATGCCATAAAAAAACTCAGGAAGAAGGAATCCAAAGTGGCAATGATAGGCGATGGCGTAAATGATGCCCCCGCCATGGCCAACAGCACCGTTGGGATAGCCATGGGTGCTGCCGGTTCGGACGTGGCTCTCGAAACCGCAGATATTGCCCTGATGGGCGACAAACTGGAAATACTTCCCTTTGCCATTGGACTGAGCAGAAAAGCAAAAGGCATCATAAAACAAAACCTTTGGATTAGCCTCGGTATCGTAGCGATACTTATTCCTTCAACCATACTTGGCCTGGCCGGCATTGGCATTGCCGTGTTGATTCACGAAGGGTCAACTCTTGTTGTGGTATTTAATGCATTGAGGTTGTTGGCATATAAAAAATAACCAATGAAATATATTTTCCTGATAGCTGCTTTCAATGCCTTGTTTTTTGCGGTTCTGATTTTACAGAAAAAAAAGGCTTTACATGATAAAATACTGATTTATTGGTTAATTTATTTAGGGTTATACACAGGTATATATGCCTTGTTTTCAAATAAACTATTTACAGATTTTTACCTCCTTTCAGCAAGTTTTATTTCATTACTCTTACTTCACGGGCCATTCTTGTTTTTATATATTTCTGCATTGATTGACCAAAAATTTAGATTTAACAGGAAAAAATTGGTACATTTTATTCCTTTTATCCTATTCAACCTTTATATAGTCATTGCATCCTTTTTACCCGAAATATCGGAACGAATAAGATTAGCCCATGTAGAACGTGAACATGGGGCTCCTTTACTTTTTAATTTATTCCTGATTCTCATAGTTTTATCCGGACCATTCTATTTTATTTTATCCATCCGGCTTTTTAAAAAATTGGATATCAATATTTTCAATAATTTTTCATCGTATGAGAATGTTAACCTCGATTGGCTACGGAAGCTTGTTTATACTTTTGGGGCTGTTTGGACGGTTTTAATGTTTTTTGCCACTGTCCATCATGTTTTCGGGTTGTTCTCATGGGTTTTTTGTACGCATGGCCTTACTCTTTCTTTGTCTGTTTTCATCATCTTAATCGGCTATTTCGGCCTAAAGCAAAAGGAAATTTTTATTCAATATCCTGACAGTAGCATCGAATACGTTACGGAACCGAAGCCGAAATATTCCGGCGTGGTCATGAAAGAGACTGATGCGAAAAAATATGTAAGCAAAATACGAAGTTTTATGAGCAACGAAAAACCCTATTTGGACGCTAACCTTTCACTTCCCGGGTTAGCCGAAAAACTCAATATACCTTCCCATCATCTTTCGCGTGTTATAAATGAACAGTTTAATGTCAACTTCTTCGATTTTGTTAACCAATACAGGGTGGATGAAGTTAAATCAAGGATGGACAATCCCGAATTTGAAAATCTGACCATTTTAGGAATTGCATTCGATTGTGGTTTTAATACGAAATCGGCATTCAACAGGGTATTTAAAAAACTAACCGGGTTCACCCCAAGTGAATATAAGAAGCAACTCTAAAATGGTTATAATCACCCGCACTGGTTATTTTTTACCTGAAGTCCTATATTATGGACTTCAAATTGTTGCTAAATGGGTACTACTTTACAAAGTAGGTCGCACAACATTGTTACCTGTTGTACTTTTGTTCCAGATAATTCAATTAAAAACGTTTAAAACAATTTATTATGAAAACAAAAGGTTTTAATTCAGGAACGGGAAGTCGCGAAAAGCTTCAATCCCTTAAAAGCAATTTACAAACAATCCTCCCGATTGTTCTTGTTTCGTTATTCTTGCTATTCTCTGCATTTCCCGCCTCCGCCCATTGCGACCGCAAAAATGGACCGGTGGCTGTGGCTGCAAAAGAAGCTCTCAAAACCGGTGACTTTAGTAAAGTTGCTATTTGGATTGGCGAAAAGCAGGAAGAAGAGTTGAGGAATAAATTCAGGCAAAGTTTAAGTGTTTACAACAAAGGTGGTGAATCAAAGGAACTGGCAACGGAATATTTTATGAGTAACACGGTCAGGCTGCACCGTGCAGCGGAAAGCATGCCTTTTACAGGATTGAAACCGGCCAGCCCCAATGCCCCGGATATTGCACTAGCAGAAAAAGCCCTTGAAACCGGTGATATTGCCCCCTTACAAACACTTTTCAAAGAGGAATTGGAAAAAGAAACTTCTGAGTGGTTCCAAAATGCTTTGGAGGCTAAAAAGAATAAGAACAAAAGTGTAGAAGCCGGCCGTCAGTGGGTGGACAGTTATGTAAAGTATATCATATATTCTCATAAACTCTACCAAAATATTCAGGCCGGTCCCCCACATGGAGTTGGTGAATAGATTAACTAAACATCTTTTTAATGACTCTTGTTGAAGATATAAAGAACCAATTAAAATCATATAACGTAAAATAAAAGTATCATGGAATTTAAAACACCTGTATCATTAAATAAAGAGCATGAAGAATTACATGCCATGCTCCGGCAAGCCACGCAGCTTTCAGGCAAAACAGGCGAAGCCGCAAAAACAGTTGCTGAATTGATGCATCCGCATTTTGTCAAAGAAGAAGAGTACGCGCTTCCCCCTTTGGGGCTGTTGCCATCTCTTTCATCAGGAAGCCTTTCTGAAGAAATGAAAGAGGTTTTGCAAATGACGGACAAACTGAAATCAGAACTTCCGGAAATGTTGGCAGAACATAAACAAATTGTTGCGGCTTTGGAGGTTTTAGTGCAACATGCAACAGCAGAACATCATCCTGAGGTTGCTGAATTTGCTCAAAAACTTATGCTTCACGCACAAACAGAAGAAGAATTTTCATACCCCACCGCTATATTAATTGGCGAGTTTATTAAACTTAAATTCAAATAAGCAATTGTTTTTCTTATCGCTTTGGGGGCAACTTCTGCAAAAACCGGTGGCTCTAATATTATAAAAACGATTGTGAGAATTACAGTTTGGGGAACCATTGCTATGGCGCTTTCCGCGTTGGTCGGCTATATATTTGGTGTAAATGTTTGATTTTAGGTAAATTTGGATTTTATAAACGTTGAAAATTTTTGTCTCACAATTATTTACCCGAATGGAAAACAATGAAATTGAAAAGAAACTCGAATCAAAAAACGTGAAGCCAACAGCCATGCGAACCCTGGTTTACAAGACACTTGCCGAAACCGGGAAAGCGCTGAGCCTGACGGATTTGGAACAGCGATTTGAAAAAGTGGAGCGTTCAACCATATTTAGGGCGCTTAAAACATTTGAAGACAATTTCATTGTGCATACAGTTGATGATGGTTCAGGCTCAGTGAAGTATGCCGTTTGCGATGATGAATGTACCTGTAATATACATGATTTACACGTTCATTTTTATTGTACGCGTTGTGGCAGGACACGTTGTATGAAAGAACTTCCAATTCCCAACATTAAACTGCCTGAAGGCTACACCTACGATAATGCGCAATTCATCATTAACGGGGTGTGCCCGCGCTGCGATTAAACTTTGCAATAGTGTTGCACTAACTTATTGGTAATTTTGATGTTGAAATTATTAGAATGTCTAACATCAAAAATTAATAATTATGAACGCAAGAAATTTTAAATTGACTTTTTTACTGGCAGGTTTAATCGTTTTCTCTGTTTCACAGGCGATGGCACAGCACCATTGCTGTAACTCAAACTGGTCGGCTAACGCCGGGGCCCAATGGTGGAATTACAACACACCAGTAGAATATGCTTTAACAGCCAAACAAATTACGGAAATCAATGAGCTACGTAAAAACAGTTACGAGAAAAAGCTGCCAATTGAAAATGAACTTCGCAGCTTAAGAATGGAATACCGGGCTGCTAATTCAAATCCCGAGCTGGATGTAAAAAAGGTGAAATCACTGAGAAGCACTATCCGCGATAAAGAAGAAAAGATTGAGGATATCAACCTGGAGACAAAAGTTCAGGTAAAAAAACTTCTCTCTGAAAAGCAGCTTACATATTTTAACAACAATAATTACAGCTGGTGGGATATATCAGAAAACTGCTGGTATTCCGGTAACATGGGAATGGATTCGCGTAAACAGATGATGATGTCTCACAGAAATAATTGTTGGTAAATACCAATTTATTTTAAAACTAACACTGAAGCAAGTGAGATGAATTTTCAAACCTTGCTTTAGTGTTATTAAAAATTGCAGTATAAAATCATGTTAACTTTTAAATTTTGTTCAATATGAAATATTATTTTGAAAAAACAGTCGATTACTCTTTCGACGAAGCAGTAGAAAAAGTAACCGAAGAACTTAAAAAAGAAGGGTTCGGGGTACTGACCGAGATTGATGTGCAGGCCACATTGAAAAAGAAACTGGATATTGATTTCAGAAAATACCAAATTTTAGGGGCTTGCAATCCTCCTTTTGCACATAAAGCGCTGCTGGCCGAAAACAAAATCGGGGCCATGCTCCCCTGCAATGTGATTGTGCAGGAACTGGATAATGGCAAAACAGAAGTAGCTGCCGTTGACCCGGTGGCTTCCATGCAGGCGGTTGAAAATGACAAATTAGGTGGAGTTGCCAGCGAAATCAGGTCGAAACTTGAAAAGGTCATTGAGAATCTGTAATACTGCATGAAGTTTAAATGGTAGAAATATTCAGAGAAACTTTTAAAATGAGAAAACAACTTTTTTTATTGACCATCGTATTTTTTCTGGCTTTCACAGCGAATGCACAGGAAGGCGAACGGTTAAAAGTAATCACAGGGGTACGTGTTAACCCTTTTGTGATGTACGATTTTGATGGTAACAAAAAGGAAATAACCCGTATCCATGCCGAATTGGGCGCCATGTTTAACAATAAAACCTATCTGTCGGTGGGATACACGCCCTTTGCCAACGCCATCTACAATTTTAACGAATACTGGTTTGTAGGGTTCGACAAAAAAATCCCGGTATCGTGGGTTTTGGCGGAAGAGTATATGATAGATGAAAATAAATTCATAGTCCAGACCGGCCCCAATTTCAAATTAGGGAACGTGGGAAATGCGTTTGTATTTCTGTTTACCCCTGTTGATAATATTGACTGGGGCTTGAAAGTGGGCGCTTTTATTCCTTTAAATGTGGTTTTGCATAAAGATTAGTTCACATGTTCAAATCTGTATTTACCATCAGTAAAATGGACTGCCCTTCCGAAGAATCCCTTATCAGGATGAAGCTGGAAGGGATTTCATCCGTTAAAAACCTAGTTTTTGATATTGAAAACCGGAAGCTGGAGGTATATCATTCAGGCCCTGTGGATGAAATCCACCAGGCAATCAGCCAGCTAAAATTAGGTGACAAACTCGGAAATACTACCGAAACGGAATTACCGCCCGGTGCACACGATTCACAACAGCTGAAAATACTCTGGTGGGTGCTGGGCATCAATTTTACCTTTTTCGTGGTGGAAATTACCACAGGCTGGATTTCGCACTCCATGGGACTTGTGGCCGATTCTCTGGACATGCTGGCTGATTCTATTGTTTACGGGCTCAGCCTTTTTGCAGTGGGTGCGGCCATTTCACGAAAGAAAAAAGTAGCCAAAATCAGCGGGTATTTCCAGATGGGGCTGGCTACGCTGGGTTTTGCCGAAGTGCTGCGACGTTTTTTCAGCAATAGCGAAACGCCCCTTTTTCAGTGGATGATTATTGTTTCCATCCTGGCGCTTGCCGGAAACCTGGTTTCGTTGTGGCTCATCAACAAAGCCAAAAGCAAAGAAGCGCACATGCAGGCCAGCGCCATATTCACCTCCAACGACATCATCGTGAACGGCGGGGTTATCCTGGCCGGTATGCTGGTGTATTTACTAAACAGCAAATGGCCTGATTTGGTCATTGGTGGCATTGTTTTCACCTTTGTGATGCGCGGGGCAGTGAGGATTTTAAAACTTTCGAAGTAATCAATTTTGGCACACGCGCATGAACATACTACGCAAAAAAGTTACGGAAAAGCTTTTGCCATTGGCATTGGTTTAAACATCGCCTTTGTTGCTGTTGAAATATTTTATGGTCTGGCAGCCAACTCATCAGCATTATTAGCCGATGCAGGTCACAATGCCAGCGACGTTCTGTGTTTGATTTTTGCCTGGGCAGCAATCCGGCTTGCTTCTATAAAGCCAAAAGGGAAATATACATACGGTCTTAGAAAAACAACCATCCTTGTATCGATACTCAATGCGCTATTGCTTTTTGGAGCAGTAATAGCCATCGGTTGGGATGCCATAGGGAAATTCAAAAAATCCCGAACCCGTGGCAGGTACTCAAGTGATGATTGTTGCCGGAATAGGCGTGGTAATCAATACCATTACGGCTTTGCTGTTTATGAAAGGCCAAAAAGTCGACCTGAACATCAAAGGAGCATTCCTGCACATGGCTGCCGATGCCGGGGTGTCGTTGGGAGTGGTTGTTGCCGGATTATTGATTAACCTCACCGGAATCGAATGGATTGACCCGGTAATGAGTTTTATCATCATCCTGGTCATCCTTTGGGGCACCTGGCGCTTGTTTACCGATTCCATAGATTTGGCGCTGGATGCCGTACCTAAAAACATCAACCTCGAAAAAGTCAGGGAATTACTGTTGGCACAAAAAGGTGTTGAAGAAATTCACGACCTACATGTTTGGGCAATGAGCACCACCCAAATAGCTTTAACCGCCCACCTGATAATGCCCAAAGGGTATCATGATAAATTTATTGCTGAATTACAGGAGAAACTTGAACACGAATTCGGGATAGGACACACAACCTTTCAAATTGAGAATGAAAGGATTGAAAAAGAATGCAAAACTGTTTGTTGAAAACTTTAAAGAAATGAAAATTCAATACCATTCAATCATAACCTGCCCAAATTGCGGGCATCAAAAAGAAGAAGAAATGCCGGAGGGTTCCTGCCAGTTCTTTTATGAATGTAAAAATTGCCATACCGTTTTAAAACCAAAACAGGGCGATTGTTGCGTGTTTTGTTCGTATGGAACAGAAAAGTGTCCTCCCATTCAATCTGGGCAATGTTGTTGAATTTTTGTTTATATAAAATTTAGTTCTTAAAATCATTAGAAAGCCCACCCTATTTGTTAGCACATTGGCAAGCCCCACAAGCAAACACACGACCAAAGCTTACCAAAGAGCTTACAAAGCCAGCCCAAGTAACCGCCTTTAAGGGCGGTTTTAGGGTTGCCCTCCCACAAAAAAGCAAAATAAATTTGTGCTTCGTGGATAGGTTGGTGCGGATTGAAAAAGACAGTGAAATGACAGCTAAATAATTGATAAACAGACAGAAATGAATGAACACCAGCCCCTAACACGCGGTCATAAAACATTGCGCGGATAGTGCTATATTTGAGCAATATAACATTTAATCAACAGCTTAGCGGGCTGATAAGTTTGTGTTTCAAAATGCGCAACGTTTCATACCGCCGACCGTTAGTGGCCAGCAAAACAAAAGCACCTGGCACGTGTAATTCATGTTTTATTTGCA
>NZ_AHZV01000316.1 GCF_000250735.1 Anaerophaga thermohalophila str. Valhall | reverse complement strand
CAGGTTAAATGCCGGTTCGGAAATTCTTATTTTTTCGGCCGGCATTTTTGTTTCTGTTTTTTCTATTTGCTTTTGTTTCAGTCAAGCGATATATTTGTAAACTTTTTAAAACGGAAGCAAAACGATATAATAAATGAACAGAAAATTTCCGGAATATAAAGGGTTAGACCTCGCAGAAATAAATAAAGAGGTACTGAAAGAATGGGAAGCGAATAAGACATTCGAGAAAAGCCTTTCTATCAGGGAAGAAAGTCCTTCTTTCGTGTTTTATGAAGGACCTCCTTCCGCCAACGGAATGCCCGGCATTCATCACGTCATGTCGCGCACCATCAAGGATATTATTTGTCGCTTTAAAACCCAGAAAGGATTTTTTGTTCAGCGTAAAGCCGGCTGGGATACTCATGGATTGCCTGTGGAGCTTGGTGTGGAGAAGGCGCTTGGCATCACAAAAGAAGACATCGGAAAGTCTGTTTCGGTAGCAGAATATAATGAAGCCTGCCGTAAAGATGTGATGAAATATACCGATATGTGGGAAGACCTTACCCACAAAATGGGATACTGGATTGATATGGATCATCCCTACATTACTTATGATAACCGGTATATTGAAACTTTGTGGTGGATGCTTAAAGAACTCCACAAGAAGAACCTTCTGTATAAAGGTTATACCATTCAGCCTTTTTCACCCGCAGCCGGGACAGGCCTCTCAACCCATGAACTGAACCAGCCGGGATGCTATCGCGACGTGAAGGACACAACCTGCACCGGTCAGTTTAAGGTGGTCAGAAACGAAGATTCCGCTTTTCTTTTCGAAAATGCCGATGCCGATATCTTTTTCCTGGCATGGACCACCACGCCATGGACATTCCCTTCTAATACTGCACTGGCAGTTGGCCCATCAATCCGTTACGTTAAAGTAAGAACTTTTAATCCTTATACTGGTAGTCCTTTGGTCGTTGTTCTGGCCAAAGACCTGCTTTCATCCTATTTTGACCCGAAGAGTGCCGACCTTTCACTGGCGGATTACAAACCTGGCGATAAAAAGATACCATATAAAATTTTGGATGAGTTTGATGGAGAAAAACTCGTCGGACTCCGCTATGAGCAGCTGATTCCATGGATAAAACCCGATGGCGATGCTTTCCGTGTTATCGCTGGTGACTTTGTTACAACCGACGACGGTACCGGAATTGTACATATTGCCCCTACATTTGGCGCCGATGATAACCGGGTTGCGAAAGAATCAGGCATTGCTCCCTTGCTGTTAAGGGATAAAGACGGTAAGCAGCAGCCTATGGTTGACCGCACCGGAAAATTTTACCTCATCAAGGATCTGGACCCCGGGTTTGTCAAAACCCATGTTGATTTGGATACCTATAGCGAATTTTCGGGGAGATATGTGAAGAACGCCTACGATGAAAAGCTCACTGAAGATGACCCTTCCCTTGATGTGGATCTGGCAGTAATGCTCAAAAAAGAGAACAAAGCTTTCAAGGTTGAAAAGTATGTTCACAACTATCCGCATTGCTGGCGTACCGATAAGCCGGTCCTTTACTATCCCCTCGACAGCTGGTTCATCCGCACAACCGCTGTTCGTGAACGGATGATTGAACTGAACAACACCATCAACTGGAAGCCGCAATCAACAGGAACCGGCCGTTTCGGGAAATGGCTCGAGAATCTGGTAGATTGGAACCTTAGTCGTTCCAGATACTGGGGTACACCTTTGCCCATCTGGCGGACAGAAGACGGAAAAGAGGAAAAGTGTATTGGTTCCGTTGAAGAGCTTGTGAATGAAATAGACCGGTCGGTAAGGGCCGGATTTATGGATAAAAATCCGTTCGGCAGCTTCAGACCGGGTGATTTCAGTGATGAAAATTACAACAAGATCGATCTTCACCGACCCTATGTGGATGATGTTATCCTGGTCTCGGAACAGGGAAAACCCATGTATCGTGAGCCCGATCTGATCGATGTTTGGTTCGATTCAGGAGCGATGCCTTATGCTCAGGCACATTATCCGTTTAACCCCCCGGAGGGGGGCCTCCAATTCCCCGCCGACTTTATCGCCGAAGGCGTAGACCAGACCCGTGGATGGTTCTTCACCCTCCACGCACTTGCAACCATGCTTTTCGACAGCGTTGCATTTAAGAATATCATATCGAACGGACTGGTGCTCGATAAGAATGGCAATAAAATGTCGAAGCGGCTTGGTAATGCGGTAGACCCGTTTGAAACCATCGAACAGTTTGGTTCCGACCCCCTGCGCTGGTACATGATAACCAATGCGCAGCCATGGGATAACCTGAAGTTTGATGGGGCCGGTATCGATGAAGTGAAGCGTAAGTTTTTTGGTACGCTTTATAACACTTATTCATTCTTTGCTCTGTATGCAAATATCGACGGTTTTACAGGTGCCGAAGAGGAAGTGCCGGTATCAGAAAGGCCGGAGATCGATCGCTGGATCATCTCGCTGCTGAATACTCTGAAGAAAGAGGTGAATGATGCATTGGACAGTTATGAACCAACCAGGGCAGGACGCGCCATTCAGGAGTTTGTGACAGAAAACCTGAGCAACTGGTACGTAAGGTTGAACAGAAAGCGGTTCTGGGGAGGGGAGTTCGATCGTGATAAAATAGCCGCTTACCAGACTTTATATCAATCGCTTGAGACAGTGGCTATGCTCGCTGCCCCTATTGCGCCTTTTTATATGGACAGGCTCTTTTGTGATCTGAATAAGATATCCGGGCGTCACAGTGAAGAATCGGTTCATTTGACCGATTTTCCCGGGGCCGACGAGAGTTATATAGACAGTTCACTGGAAGAGCGAATGGGGTATGCCCAGCAGATTTCTTCCATGGTTCTTGCTCTGCGCCGTAAGGTCAACATTAAGGTGCGTCAGCCGCTGCAAAAAATAATGTTGCCGGTTTATGACAATCATTTTGAGCAACAAATAGATGCTGTAAAAGATTTGATAATGACAGAGGTCAATATCAAAGAAATTGAGTATCTTAAGGATGTTACCGGCGTACTGGTAGAAAAAAATCAAACCCAACTTTAAAACTTTGGGACCACGCTTTGGTAAAATGATGAAGGGCATCAGTAAGGCCTTTGGGGAAATGACCCAGGAAGACATAGCCCGCTTTGAGGCAGACGGAAGGTTTGAGCTTAACGTGGACGGACAAAAAGTGGAATTGCAAAGCGAGGATGCAGAGATCATCAGTGAAGATATTCCCGGAATGCTGGTTGCCAACGAAGGCAAAATTACTGTTGCTCTGGATATAAATGTAACACCCGCCCTGAAAGAGGAAGGTATTGCACGTGAGTTGATAAACCGGATTCAAAACCTGAGAAAAGACAGTGGGTTTGAAGTTACCGATAAGATCAGGATTAATATTCAGAAAAACGGGAAAATTGATAACGCTGTAAATAAACATAAATCATATATTTCGGCACAAACGCTGGCCCGGGAGATTAATTTGGTCGATTCATGTAACAGTAATCATGCTCTCTCCGTAGAGATAGACGACGATGTGAATACATTGCTGGAAATTAGTAAAATATAAGAACACTCTTTTTATCTCAACAATGAGTTTGGAAACAAAGATGAGTGTGGTATAAAAAGACATATTTTTGTCAAAATCAAGGCGTTTTAAATTTTTGTGCCGGAGTTAACTCGTTGTTAATGAGGATGCAGAAATTTAAAACAACACAGAGTTTGGCAACAAATGCTTTTTAGACCGCACTCAAAGATGTTTTTTACACCGGACTCATATATAAATTTTGTCACCATGGCTGAAAAGACCCGTTATTCAGATGAAGAGCTGCAGGAATTTAAAGAGATCATTCTTGCCAAGCTCGAAAAAGCAAAACGCGATTACGAATTGCTTAGAAATACCATAACACTCGAGGATGGCAATGACACTCAGGATACATCTCCCACTTTTAAAGTTCTGGAAGAAGGGGCTGCTGTGCTTTCCAAAGAAGAAGCCGGGAAACTGGCCCAGCGTCAGCAAAAGTTTATTCAGCATTTGCAGGCTGCTTTGGTGCGGATTGAAAATAAAACTTATGGAATTTGTCGCGAAACCGGCAAACTGATATCCAAAGAACGCCTGAGAGCGGTTCCGCATGCCACCCTGAGTATTGAAGCAAAAAAAGACACAGAAATAGAAAGTTTTGAGCTTTAAATTATTGCAACATAGGGTTCAGATGGTATTTCACAGAAGTACAGGGATTGTTGTGTCTTTTTTGCTGTGTTTTTTGCAGGGAATGAGTAGTAGCTCCTTGTTGGTCAGGCATGACATAGTGCGGTTGACGAAATTTCCTTCATCTGTTTTCGCCAGAAGAAGCTCCATAGATTCGGGATGTAACATCTTATTTCTAAACATCTGATTTTTAGCATTAAAATATATAGCATATTGCATCTGTGTTTTTTCAGGGTAAGCCTGAAAAAAAGCCCCTACGGGGGATTTGGTCAACTTAAACAACATGTTGGTTGGTTTTATGTGATAAGCGCCTAACAACCCTAACAACCCTAACAATCTAACATCTAACAATCTAAACATCTAACATCTAACAGCCAGGGGATGGGAAAATTAAAAACACCGATATTAATAATTATAGCAATACTGATTGTTGATCAGGCACTGAAATTTTGGATCAAGACCACAATGATGTTGGGGGATGAGTTCCCTGTTTTTGGGAACTGGTTTTACATCCATTTTGTTGAGAATAACGGGATGGCTTTTGGAATGGAACTGGGGGGCGACTGGGGCAAGATTTTTTTGAGTGTTTTTCGAATTATAGCAGTTGTTGGTATTGGTTGGTACCTGTACCGACTTTCCTGCAAAGGGGCGCCAAAAGGACTGATAATTAGTGTAAGCATGGTGTTGGCCGGAGCTCTCGGAAATATCATCGACAGCATGTTTTACGGGATGATTTTTAATCACTCCTATTCTCAGGTTGCCCAATTATTTCCTGAAGGTGGCGGATACGCACCGTTTCTTCACGGTCGTGTGGTCGATATGTTTTACTTTCCGCTTTTTTCCGGTCATTACCCCGATTGGCTCCCGTTTATCGGAGGCCGGGAGTTTATATTCTTCCGCCCGGTTTTTAACATTGCCGACTCTTCGATAACGTTGGGCATTATTTTTATTCTGATTTTTCAGAAACGTTTTTTTAAAGACGAGAGTTCGTCAGTATAAAGGCAAAAGGCAGAAGGCAGAAGATAGAAGGCAGTAGAGACGCACCATAGAGCGTCTCTCAAAAAATACACCATATAAGACATATAAGACAAGAATACAAAAAATAAAGTTGCATCACAGATAACAGAGATTAACCAAATTTAAAAGAATATTTCAAATTAATAAGTCTCCCCTGGGGGGATTTAGGGGGCCTCAAAACCCGAAACACAAAACTCGAAACTTAAAACACGGAACGAGAAACCTAAAACCGTGGAGCGGTGACAGAGCGGTAACATTAGTCAATAGTTATTCTTCAATAGACAATAGTTTTTGGCTTTTTCTGCTGCTTCCACCGCCATTTTTAATAAATTTGTGCTCCGAAATAATGGCTATGCTCTGAAGATAATTTTTCAGTGCCATAAGCGTTTGTAAAGTGTAAATGATTTGTTTCTCCGATACATTGTTGGCTGTCACTTATGGATGCAATTACTTTGTATAAGCACCATGGGAGTCAGGAAACGGTAGTGTGTTCAGACGTTATCTAACCACTAACCACTAACTACTAATTACTAATTACTAACCACTAATCACCATTGTCGATATGCGTAAAATCATCATTCTTCTTCTGCTGACCATTTTATCCGGAGTTGCTACAAATGGATATTCACAGCAAAACGTCAACCCTTCGCAGGTAAGGATATCCGAGTTGTCAGACAGCCAGATTCGACAAATATATAACGAAATCATGAGCCGTGGGCTTTCGGAGCAACAGGCCATTTCACTGGCTATGGCACGTGGTTTTTCAAGACAGCAGATTGATGCACTTCAGCGGCGGTTTGAAGAGCTTGGTTTGGGACAAGAGAGTGTAGCCGACACAACCCAGGCTTCATCGGGGTCTGCTTTATACGATCAGGAACTTTCATTTAAAGCCGAAATTGAACCATCGGAAGAGGAAAGAAGATTATTCGGGTTTAATTTTTTTAATTCGGATCGCTTAACATTTGAGCCTGGAGTGAATTTACCGGCCACCGATTCCTATATTATTGGCCCGGGTGATGAGATATCCATTGATATTTGGGGTGCTTCGGAGCAAAGTTATCTTCTGATGGTTGATAATTCCGGGAATATCAATATCCCAAATGCAGGGGCGGTTTCTGTTGGTGGTATGACCTTGCAAAAGGCCAGAAAGAAAATATTCGATAAACTTGTACTGATATACCGGGAACTCTCCGGAGATCAGCCACGGACTTTTGCCAATATTTATCTGGGGCAAATCAAACCAATAAAAGTACATGTAATAGGAGATGTATTTGCCCCGGGCAGCTATACACTCCCGGGAACCGCTACGGCATTTAATGCACTTTATCTGGCAGGCGGGCCCGATATGAATGGTTCGTTCAGGAGTATAAAAGTTATCAGGGATGGCAGGGTTATTAAAGTTCTCGATGTCTACGACTATCTGATTAATGGAAATACAGGGAATAACATCACCCTTCGCGATGACGATGTGATAATGGTTCCTTCTTATCTTAACAGAGTCAGAATTGGAGGCGAATTTAAGCGAACCGGCATCTTTGAGGCCAAAGAGGGCGAAACGGTTGGCAACATGATTGATTATGCAGGTGGTTTTACCGACAAGGCTTACAATGAACGGGTGGAAATATTCAGAAATGAGTCGCGTCAGATTCTCTTTAAAAGCGTTACAAAGGAAGAGTTTACAAATGTACAGGTTGAAAACGGAGACAGCATTTCGGCCGGGGAGTTGACCGAAAGAGTGGAAAATCGTGTAATTATTGAAGGCGCTGTTATGCGGCCTGGAAATTATGAGCTTGAGGATGGTCTTATGCTTTCTGCTCTTTTGAAAAAGGCCGACGGACTTCGTGAAGATGCCTTTATGCAACGTGGCCAGATACTTCGTCTTGATGAGAAACTTCAATTGCAGAATATCCCTTTCAATGTGGAAGATTTGATATCGGGAAAATTTGATGTGGAATTACAACGCGAAGATATTGTAACCATCTATTCCATCGACAGCTTACGACAGGAGCGTACCCTGCAGATCAGAGGAGAAGTGGCCTCTCCCGGCAATTACGATTATCGCAACGGAATGACGCTGTCAGACCTGGTTGCGCTCTCCGGAGGTTTTCTTGAATCTGCGTCCAGCTCTTACATTGAGGTTGCCCGTCGCCTGAGTCATGAGGAAGCTTCAAATTATCAGATGCGGACGGGACATTTGTTTCAGTTTTCCATCTCCCGCGATCTGGAGATGGATGAGCAGGACGAACAGTTCGAACTGCAACCCTACGACAAAGTATATGTGCGTAAAGCACCCGGTTTTGTGCAGACAGGAACCGTCAGAATAAACGGAGAGGTGATCTATGCCGGTGAATTTAATCTTTCCAGCAGGCAGGAGCGGGTCTCGTCGATAATAGAAAGAGCGGGCGGACTAACACCCGATGCATTTCCCGAAGGGGCCATGCTGACGCGTAAAGTGGACCTCGATCCCAAAGTAAAACGCCTGAGGGAACAATTGATGGAACAGGATATCACTTTACAGTTTGATGACCTTGGTTTTGAAGTGGTGGCTGTTGATCTGAAACAAGCGCTTGCAAATCCGGGCAGCCGCGATGATATCTTCCTGAAAGACGGGGACGAGTTAATGATTCCCCGGGAATTGCAAACAGTAAGAATTGGCGGAGAAGTACTTAATCCCAATAGTACCCCTTTTATACAGGGAGAAGGACTACGGTATTATGTGAACCAGAGCGGAGGCTTTTCCGATGATGCCAGGAAAGGAAAGGCTTATGTGGTTTATCCCAATGGCAAAGCAGCTGCTACTACAAAGTTTCTGTTCTTTAAAAATTATCCGAAAGTACTTCCCGGTAGCGAAATTGTAGTGCCGGCCAAAAAGCAGCGTGAACCATTGCCTGCAACCGCCTGGATCAGCATAGGCAGCAGCGTGGCCTCACTGGCCCTGACAGTGGTGACGATTGTTAATGCTGTTAATTAGTGCTCATCTATAAACTTGCAAAAATTTTCTCAATATGTGTGTCTGTACAGAAAGTGCCAGTTGCAAGGCTTGCGAAGCCGCCAAAAACGCAGTTTACTTTTCGTAAATGAGTATTTTGGCGGCGAGCGTAACACAGCAAATGGTACATTATGGACAGACACTAATTAGTGTCTGTTCATTATGTAGAAAGGCCTGTTAGCTTGTTAGGGTTGTTAACCTGTTAAAATTGTTAGTCTGTTAGAATTGTTAGGTTGTTATTGGTTGTTATAGTGTTAGCCTGTTGGGGTTGTTAGCTTAGTTAACATCCCTAACCTGGACAAGGCAGGACCAAACAAATTTTTACATTATCTGTCGCAGCTCCGCAGCTTTTTGTTTTTCTTCTTACATAATTCTACCGTTCTGTCGCCGCTCTGCGGCTATTAATTGCTGATATATTGTTGACAATACTAAAACCGCGGAGCGGTGACAGAGC